>NZ_DCEN01000003.1:12648-111681 GCF_002316955.1 Proteiniphilum sp. UBA1028 | reverse complement strand
GGCAACATATACCATTGGAAATAACCAGTTTGAACAGCATGAAACGGACCTCACCACTTCTAATCCTGTGCATGATGAGCCATATGGTCATCTCACAGAACAGCCATGACTACTTTCCACCCCGTCAATTAACGACAGTAGGCGCCTACTACTACCCGGAGCACTGGGATGAATCGCAGTGGGACAGGGATTTAAAAAAAATGGCAGAAATGGGATTTGAGTTTACCCATTTTGCAGAGTTTGCCTGGACACAACTGGAACCGGAAGAGGGGGTATATGATTTCGACTGGCTGGACAAGGCGATCGGATTGGCAGCAAAGAACAATTTGAAAGTGGTTTTGTGTACTTCCACAGCAACACCTCCGGTGTGGCTGGTGCGCAAACACCCCGAAATTCTGATCACCCGGGAAGATGGGACCCGTTATGATCACGGTTCCCGTCAGCATGCTTCTTTTTCCAATGAGTTTTACCGCGCTTATTCGCTGAAGATGATCGAACAATTGGCCCTGCGCTACGGAAAGGACGACAGAGTCATAGGGTGGCAACTGGACAACGAGCCCCGCTCAACGGTCGATTACGGCAAGGATGCACAAAAAAGGTTTCGCAACTGGTTACAGAAAAAATATAATACAATTGACGTTTTAAACAGGGCTTGGGGCACCAATTTCTGGAGTGGCACCTATAGCAATTTTTCGGAAATTAATCTCCCGCAACACAAACAGTGGGGTATGAACCTGTATCAGCGGCTCGATCATAGCCGCTTCTGCGATGATGAAACAACCACATTCCTCGACGAACAAGCCTCCACAATCCGCCGGCATAGCGGACGGAATCAATGGATTACCACCAATTTCATTCCGATGTATGATGCCCGTTTCATTGGTGCAAGCAAAGAACTCGACTTTATTACTTACACCCGCTACATGGTGTACGGCGAACAGGAAGGAATTGGTAAAAAAGGGTACCGGATCGGGGAATATTCCCGTATTGCCATGGCGAATGATTACTTCAGGCCCCTGACACCGCTATACGGAGTGATGGAGTTGCAACCGGGACAAGTCAACTGGGGTACTGTTAACTCTCAGCCACTTCCCGGAGCAGTACGACTATGGTTATGGCACGTCTTCGCCGGTGGAAGCAAGTTCACATGTACCTACCGGTTCCGCGCTCCCATCTACGGATTTGAACAGTATCATTACGGCATTGTGGGCACCGATGGTGTCACACCTACCCCGGGTGGATCGGATTTTCAGCAATTTATGGAGGAGATAAGTCTTTTGCGACAACACTCATCTCCGGGCAGCACACCGGCAGCATACAGGCAAAGAAAAACAGCCATCCTGTACGATCCGGACAACACCGTAGCCATTGAACAGAACAAACAGACCGTGCTCTGGAATACCGAACAGCATGTGCTAAAGTATTATAAAGCCCTCAAATCGTTTGGAGCACCGGTCGATTTTATCCGTGATTCAACCGATTTTACTAAATATCCCGTCATCGTGGTACCCGCCTATCAGCAGATGAGCCTCAGCCTGGCAGACAAACTGACCCGATACGTAGAGAACGGAGGAAACCTGGTCATATCGTGCCGGACCGGCCACCAGAATGAACTGGGCCATCTCTGGGAGGCAAGACATGCTGAACCGCTCTACGGGCTGATCGGGGGTGAAATTGAGTTCTACGACCTGCTTCGTCCCTATGCATCCGACACGGTGATGATGGATGGAAAGCCATATGCCTGGAGCAGCTGGGGAGATGTGCTGAAACCTTTGGCAGATACCGAAAGATGGGCTGCCTATAGTGGCGACTTCTATGCCGGAAAAACAGCAGTAAGCTATCATCAGCATAAAAAAGGGAGTGTCACTTACGTAGGAGCAGACAGCAATGAGGGTGATCTGGAGCTGGCGGTACTTGCCAAGGTCTTCGCCCGATTGGATATTGCGGTGGAAAACTATCCGCCAGGCATTCTGGTGGAATACCGTGACGGATTTGGCATTGCCTTGAATTACAGCGACAAATCGTATGCGCTAAAACTTCCCGATGAAGCGGAAACATTGATTGGCAACAGCACGATTCCCACAGCAGGTGTTCTGGTCTGGAAAATCAAAAAACAGTAATAGTTAAAACCATAGAAAATTCAATTTGATAAAAACATGACCGGGTGCTGTGTACGTACACAAAATCTTTCTATCAATATTCCGGCACAATCTGCCGGTTTAACAGATAAAGCCGATGAGACAACTGACAAAAAAATTATAACGTTACTAACATTTTACAGAAATGAACAAACTATCATTTTTAATCGTGATTTTTGCCGGGCTTATGATCATACCGGGCTGCAAAACAAACTATAAATACCCTTTTCAGAATCCCAATCTGGATGTAGAGGAACGGGTTGAAAACCTGATCAGCCTGCTCACGCTGGAAGAGAAGGCCGGCTTAATGGTAAATTCCTCCAAGCCTGTTCCCCGCCTCGGCATACCGGCCTACGACTGGTGGAACGAAGCGTTGCACGGAGTCGGCCGGGCCGGATTGGCTACCGTTTACCCGCAGGCGATTGGGATGGCAGCCACATGGAATGAACCGGGTCATCTGAAGGCCTTCACCTTCATATCAGACGAGGCACGGGCTAAGTATAACGAAGCGATACGGAACGATAACAGAGGGCGATATTACGGTCTTAGTTTCTGGACTCCCAACATCAATATTTTTCGCGACCCTCGCTGGGGAAGAGGTCAGGAAACTTATGGAGAGGATCCTTTTCTGACAGCCCGCATGGGCGTTGCTGCCGTAAAAGGACTACAGGGAAATGATTCTGTCTATTACAAAACGTATGCCTGTGCAAAACACTTTGCGGTACACAGTGGTCCCGAATGGAACCGCCACTCCTACGACGCATCTGTCTCTGCCCGCGATTTGTGGGAGACCTACCTTCCGGCCTTTAAAGCGTTGGTACACGAAGGCAACGTAAGGCAGGTGATGTGTGCATACAACGCATTCGAAGGTGAACCCTGTTGCGGAAGTAGCAAGCTGATGCTAGATATTTTGCGAAACGAGTGGGCATATGACGGCATGGTGGTGTCTGATTGCTGGGGGATCAACGACTTTTATCTGCCGGACAATCACGGGACACATCCTACCCCGGAATCAGCTGCCGCCGATGCGGTAATTCACACGACCGACCTGGAATGTGGCAGCGTGTATGAGAATCTTGTACTGGCAGTAGAACAAGGTTTAATAACAGAAGAAGAGATCGATCGATCACTCCGTCATGTTTTACGTGGCTGGTTCGAGCTGGGAATGCTGGATCCTGCCGGAAAAGTACCGTGGAGTAATCTTCCCCTTTCGGTAGTGAATTCGCCAGAGCATAGAGAAAATGCCCTAAAGGTAGCTCGTGAATCGATGACTCTCCTGAAAAACAAGAATAATTTATTGCCCTTAGGCAAAGATATCGGACGAATTGCGGTGATCGGCCCGAACGCTGCAGACAGCGTGATGCTCTGGGGTAATTATAACGGCACCCCCTCCTCTACTGTAACCATACTGGACGGTATCCGTGACAAGCTTCCCGATGCCGAAATTATCTATGAGAGTGGCTGTGACCTGGTGGACACATGGGTAAGGACTTCGCTCTACGAAAATTTCAGCAACCGGCAGAAAAATTCAGAGGGGCTTTATGTGGAATTTTTCAACAACAACAGGTTTGAAGGAAATCCGGTTGCAACAAAAATTAACAACGAAGGAATCCGGTACAACAATTCCGGAGGAACAGCGCTGGCCCAGGGCGTAAAGATGGATAACACCTCCACACGCATTAGTGGCATCTTCACCGCCCCCTATACAGGAGAGGTGGTCATGTCGGCCCGTACTTCAGACCAATACAGACTCTATATGGACGGAGTGGAGGTGATGTCACAAAGTGGCCGGGAAGCCTCTGTCGCTTCTGAATATGCGTTCAACGCGACCAGGGGAAAAACATACGAAATCATGTTGGAACACACCCAGACTGGCCGGCGTGTAAACATCGACTTCTCCATATTCCGCAAGGAACTGGCTCAGTTTGAAGGGTTGACAGAGCGGATCAAAGATGTGGACGTAATCATTTACGTGGGAGGATTGTCTCCCCGCCTGGAAGGAGAAGAGATGCCTGTGAGTGCAGACGGCTTTAAAGGGGGCGACCGCCAGAGATTGGAACTTCCCGATGTGCAACGTCGCCTCCTGGCCGATCTTAAGAAGACAGGCAAGCCGGTAGTTTTTGTTCTCTGCTCCGGCAGCTCACTGGCCCTGGAACAGGATGAACAGAATTACGATGCGCTGCTTGCAGCGTGGTATGGGGGACAGGCAGCGGGAACTGCTGTGGCAGATGTACTGTTCGGAGATTACAATCCGGCAGGGCGACTTCCTATCACTTTTTACAAGTCGACAGAGCAACTCGACAACGCGCTTGAAAAGGCAAACAATCCGGAACATCTGGGTTTTCAGAACTACAATATGGAAGGACGTACGTACCGCTATATGAAGGAAGAACCGCTTTATCCCTTTGGACACGGTCTAAGTTATTCTGAGTTTCGTTATGGTGAGGCACGGATGGGTTCAAACAGGGTAAAAGCTGTTGAGGGGACAAATATAATTATTCCCGTCACCAATCAATCTTCCACTGGAGGAGAGGAAGTAGTTCAACTCTACGTAAGAAGAAATAATGATCCGGAAGCTCCCAATAAATCACTATGCGCATTTAAGCGGATATATTTGGCACCGGGGGAGACAAAAGAGGTGGAACTGAATGTGCACGCTGATGCGTTTGAATTTTACGACGGGCCTACCGACGGACTTATCCCGAAAGCCGGCAATTACACCCTGTTATACGGCGGGACCTCAGCCAACAGCGGTTTAAAAAGTGTGGATATCGTCGTAGAATTGTAAAATGTGAAGATGAGTTCACCATTTAAACAGAATAATCCTCTCCGGCTGACAGATAAATCGGGTAATTTTACATTTTGTTCAGATAAAGATTTGTTCAAACTTAAATTAATAAGGGTTATGAAACGAGCATGAGAATCATTCATACCCAAGAACATGATTAAAGCGAGTTCCATACACATTAATGTGAAAAAATATTTTAATCGTATGAAATATCGGGTTTTGATACTAATATTTTTACCATCTTTTTTAATCGCCCAACAGGCGAATGTAAATCTCGATTACAATCCACAAAAGAACAGGGAAGGACTGATTCCGTTTAGTGCACCGCTAAATTCTCCCGAAGTAGATGATAATGGAATGGTTACTTTCAGATTGAAAGCTCCCTGGGCGAATGAAGTTAAACTTCCCCCGGGAGCCATTCTCACCTCACTGGGAAAAGGAAACGAGCCTATTCCGTTCACCAGGGGTGAAGATGGAGTGTGGACATTAACCATCGGCCCCCTTATACCGGATATCTATGCTTACCATTTTGTTGTAGATGGTATGCAAATTACGGATCCGAGTAATACATATGCTGCATTTACCGCGATGCCACCCTATAGCCAGCTTGTTGTTCACGACAAGGAACCAGCTTATTACGATGCAAAAAATGTTCCCCATGGAAAGATCATCCGTCACATCTATCATTCCGATGTAACAGAAGGTGAACGCGAATTGTATGTTTATGTTCCTCCCGGATACGACGAAAAAAAATCATATCCCGTATTGTATTTGCTGGGGGGAAGTGGTGAATTGCCCTCCAACTGGGTTTACGACGGAAGGGTAAATTTCATCATGGATAATTTGCTGGCCGAGGGAAAGGCGGAGCCCATGCTCATCGTCATTCCAAATAATCAGGTCATTCATCGCAATCATCCGCAGCATACCGAATTAACTTTTGACATATTCGAAAAGGAGCTCAGAGAACATGTTATTCCACTGATAGACAAAAATTACAGCACAATACGGGAGGCAAAAGGGAGAGCTATTTCAGGCCTTTCGATGGGAGGAAGGCACAGTATGTTTGTCGGTTTCAGGTCGCTTGATATTTTTGCGAACTTCGGCATCCTTAGTGCAGGCGATACAAATCCGGAAGAATCGTTGAGGGATTTTCTAAATGATCCGGACGTCAATAACAAAGTTGATTATCTTTTTGTAGGACAGGGAACAAAAGAGGCTGATAGTTTTTTCAACCTACGTGTTCAGGCACTGCATAACGCGCTTACCAACCACAATATTCATCACGAATATTTTGTGGGAGGACGCGGGGCGCATGATTGGTCCACCTGGCGATATCTGCTCTACAATCGTTTTTTACCCAACTTGTGGAAAAAAAACAAAAACAATACCCCGGCAGAATTGCTTCCTGGTTCCAAAGTCAGCTCCGCCCCCGCTCCCGATGAAACTTCACGGAGGGTTATGGTGGAAGATGGCGGTACCGGCGCTTATCGTGCCATCATGTATACCGATGACTCATTACCCACCCATACACTGTTCCGGCCGGATGATCTCGAACCTTTCGGGGAGAGCCATAAACTACCGATTATTGCATGGGGAAACGGGGCCTGTGCAAATTCTCCCTGGGAACATGTTAATTTTTTGTCGGAGGTGGCTTCCCACGGTTTTTTAGTCGTTGCAATCGGGCCTATGCCCCAGGAGGGGGAGCGAGGGATGGGAAGGTCCACTTCTTCCCAGTTGCTGGATGCCATCGATTGGGCTATTTCTCAAAACAAAGATCAGCGAAGTCCTCTGTACAATAAAATTGATACGTCCAAAATAGCAGTCAGCGGCATGTCCTGTGGGGGGCTGCAAACGCTTGAAGTTGCACCGGATCCGCGCATTACCACGGCCCTTGTCTGTAACAGCGGCATCATCGGTGATGGAGGTGGCATGCCGGGCATGCCGGGTTTGACAAAAGAGCATCTGGCAAAATTACATAGCCCTACGCTCTATCTGCTGGGTGGAGAAACGGACATCGCTTACAAAAATGGCATGGACGACTATCGGCGTATCAACCATGTACCTGTTTTTGTGGCCAATATGGACGTCGGGCATGGAGGCACCTATGGGCAGCCCCACGGAGGTGAATTTGCCAGAGTGGCCACAGCCTGGGTTAAATGGCAATTAAAAGGTGATGGCGAAGCGGGAAAAATGTTTACTGGAGATACGCCACAGCTCTCCTTATCCACCCTCTGGAAAACGGACAAAAAAAATTTACCGTAAAGCAATACGAGCATGAAGACTGTTGTCAATCAATAACATGTCCATGAAATTAATTAGAAGTAATCGAACGTAACATATATGTGAGTTCCATATGGCCATAATGTAAATAAATTAAAAAATTATTTTATGAAAAATGTATTAAAATTTCTTTTCTCCCTTCTGTTTTTTTCCTCTTATGCGGTATACGGACAAGACGCACAGCCCCTACCTGAGGGAACTGTTCCTAATGAACACAATATCGTGGGGGCTGAATATCCCCGGATTGGCAAGGATGGACGAACCTACTTCAGAGTTTATGCTCCGGATGCAAAGAAAGTAGAGATTAGTTTCCGTGGCGAAATGAAAAAGGGAGAGGATGGCTTCTGGACCCTGGTCAGCGAAGGGCCGGAAGTAGTTGGATTTCATTATTATCAGGTAATTATTGACGGCGTGAGTGCTGCCGACCCGAATGGAAAGCCTTTTTTCGGGATGGGTAAATGGGTCAGTGGCATTGAAATACCGGAGAAAGATGTGAATTATTATAAGCCCAGGAAAGGTGTTTCTCGGGGTGTGGTGAGCGAAAGCTGGTACTATTCTGATATCCGGAACGAATGGCGTCGCGCGCTTGTGTACACTCCTGCCGAATACGACAAAAACCCCGAAAAAAAATATCCGGTTTTATACCTGCAGCACGGCATGGGGGAAAATGAAACCAGCTGGGCTAATCAGGGAAAGATGAACTTCATTATGGACAACCTGATTGCCGAAGGGAAAGCTACTCCCATGATCGTGGTGATGGATAACGGCAACATTGAAAACTTCCGCCCGCTGCCTGGCGAAAATCCCAACGAGGCAAGACGCAAATTTGGAGCTGATTTTCCCGCAATACTACTGAATGAGATCATACCGCATATTGAATCCAGTTACCGGGTATTGACAGATCGCGAAAACAGAGCGATGGCCGGTCTCTCGTGGGGTGGATTGCAGACCTTCAACATCACGCTGAATAATATTGATAAATTTTCCCACATCGGAGGATTCAGCGGTGCCGGTCAAATCAATACAGATCAGCTGGAAACTGCATACAACGGCGTATTTAAAGACCCGAAAGTTTTTAATGAAAAAGTACATGTTTTTTTCCTCGGGATCGGATCGGAAGAACATCCCGAAAGAACAAAAAACCTGAGCGAAGGTTTAAAAAAAGCCGGTATAAACAATATATACTACGAATCGCCGGGGACAGCGCATGAATTTCTCACCTGGCGCAGGTGCCTTAACGAGTTTGTACCTCTTATTTTCAAACAGAAAAAATAACGCTTCCGATGACATCTGACAACAAGCCGGATCAGTGGAATAATCAAATCCCGAATTGTCGACTTGCTACCATGTTGCTGCTGCTCCTTCTATGCCATTGCGCTGTGAGGGGACAGCATCTGCAATTAAATGAGCTGGATTATTTTGAAGCAGATGGAATAAACGTACTGGTTTACAGCAACAGGTATAACCCCATCTTCTTTGACGAAAAAACCGCGGGAGTGGAGTTGATACACCATGGAGTACGCACAGCTACCGGTGGGGCAGTGCGTTTGCAACATACGCCCGAACAATGGGATTTGGTCCCGGAGATTATAAGCCGGACTGTTCATAAAGAAGATCAATCCATCTCTACTCTGTTACGTTACGAAGATTTCGATTTCAACAGCGAAATAAAGGTCACATCAGATAAAAAGGGGTTTCGTATCGCGGTCATCCTGGAGAAGCCGCTGCCGGCAGCATTGGAGGGACGAGCAGGATTTAACATTGAATTTCTCCCTTCCGCCTACTGGGAAAGCCCCTATTTTGCGGACGGAAAACCGGGTCTCTTTCCCCGTTATCCTTCTGGCGAGACAGAAATGAGGCCCGGGAAGGAGAAGATACAGCAGATTTACCATCACACCACCTTTGATGATCGGGGGAGAAATGAATTTCCTGTACCTCTTCCATTCTCAAGAGCCCGAACGTTTGTGCTGGCGCCGGATGACCCTGAGCGAAAGATCACTATTCAGTCGGAGAGCGAAATCATGCTGTTTGACGGACGCCTCCTGGCACAAAACGGGTGGTATGTATTTCGTTCAATGCTGCCCTCCGGAAAAAGTGGCAAAGTGTTGGAGTGGTATGTGGAGCCTAGCACCATTGACAAATGGGTAAGAGAACCCAATATCGGATTTTCTCAGGTTGGTTACACACCAGCACAGCAAAAGATTGCAGTGATTGAATTGGACAGGAACGATACACCGGCAGGGGAAGCGACCCTTTACAGGATTACCGGCGAGGGCTCCCTGATACCGGAATACTACGGGAAGACAAAGTCCTGGGGTAGATATATGCGGTACAATTATCTGCAGTTTGATTTTAGCACCGTCACGGAGACAGGCATCTATTGTATTGAATACAATGGGAGAAGGACCAATGCCTTCCCCATTTCGCGCGATGTGTATCAGGGTATCTGGCATAAGACGATGGATGTCTGGTTGCCCGTTCAGATGGATCACATGACCGTAAACGAGGGTTATCGAACCTGGCACGGCAATCCCTATCAGGATGATGCACTGCAGGCACCTCTCAACCACAATCATTTTGACGGGTATAGCATGGGTGACACCACATATACCCGGTTCAAACCCTTTGAACGAATTCCCGGGCTTAATGTCGGAGGATGGTATGATGCCGGCGATTTTGATATACAGACCGGCTCACACAATGCCGTGGTGATGGATCTTGTTCAGATTTATGAAACATTTTCACCGGATCGAGACATGACCTTTGTCGATCAGAAAACACAATACGTGGATATCCATCGCCCGGATAAAAAAAATGATCTGTTGCAGCAGATTGAACATGGAACTCTGGCACTTGTCGCACAAATAGAAAACATTGGACACCCTGCGAGGGGAATTATCGTGGGCAATCTGCATCAATACCACCATCTTGGCGACGCCGCTACCATCACCGACAATCTGCCATACAATTCCGAACTGAAACCCTATGAGACGGACGGAATAAGTAGCGGGACCATGGATGACAGATGGGTTTTCACCACACGTTCACCTTTTCTGGACCATTCTACGGCGGCAGCACTGGCTGCAGCCAGCAGGGCATTGCAAGCGTTTAACCCCGACTTATCGCGCAGAGCGCTCGATTGTGCACGTAAGATGTGGGATGAAAACGAAACGACGGAGAAAATCCAGCAAGAGCCGGTCGACGGATCTTTCAACCAACGGAGTGGTGGAAAGATCTCTTCTGCATTGCAGCTTTATATCACAACCAAAGAAGATCGATTTAGGAAAGTATTTGAAGAAGCTCTCTGGAAACAATTAGAGGCAACAGGACGAAGGAACATTTCCGACAGCCCGGGGAATATGTGGATTGACAACGCCATCACCTATGCTCTCATGGCTTTTCCGCATATGAATGAAGAGTTTCATCGGAAGCTTCGCCCCTATATTCTCAAGTACAAGGAGCAGATAGACCAGATAGATGCCGGCAATCCTTACGGGGTGACCATCGGAGGTCGCGGATGGGCCGGCAACACGCCCATCATGAAATGGGGCAATTACAACTATCTTATTCACAAATATTATCCGGGGATAATGGATAGAGAACATGTTTTCAAAGCAATGAACTATCTGTTGGGGTGCCACCCCTATTCAAACCTCTCCTTTGTGGCAGCGGTAGGCGTACGATCAAAAAAGGTCACTTATGGCAGCAACCGAGCCGATTTTTCCTTTATTGCCGGTGGTGTTGTGCCGGGTTTATTGCTCCTGCAGCCTGATTTTTATGAAAACAAAGATGACTGGCCATTTATATGGGGACAAAATGAGGCCATCATCACCTCTGCCACCCCTTTTATCTTTTTATCCCTTGCGGTGGAAGAGCTTGCGAAAGAGATCAATCAAGAAAACGAAAACACAAATTGAGAGAGAAAGCATTCAGGCGACAATCTCGCGGCATAGCTGGTAGGGAGATATCATCAGGGATTATATCTCCCTATTATTTTCAGGAAATCACCCGATAGATCGACCTCCAGCAGCACGGGTTTTCGGGGACCGGGGTTCTCCTCCAGGCTCTGGGAGTGTAACGAGAGAAGTGTTTTACCTTCAAAGGTCTGAAACAACATCCCATGTCCTGTGTTCTGATCCAAAAGAGGTTCTTCCTGTTGAATCCACGGCCCGGCCAAACGGCCCGTTGCAGAATAAGCCACTCCCTGTGCATAGCGATGGCTGCTCCAGCTGGACCATAACATTCCGAGACGTCCTGTGCCGGTCCTGAAAAGAAAGGGACCATCAGAGACGTAGCCCCCCAAAGACATTCCAAAGGTTAATTCGCCGATCGATTGCATCTCTCTGGGCCATGGTGCATCCGACGCAGAGAAAAGAAGCACCGACTCACCGGTTGTGCCGGATAAATCAGCGGTAAGCGGCACATATTTTATCGCTCCATCCACCAATTGCATCCAGTCATGATTATAAACCAGATAAGGGATTCCATCCTCTTCCCACAGCGTGCCGTCGAGTGTAGACCAATCCTCCTGCAGGTAAAGGTTGTCATTCATCGGTCGATAGGGACCCTCGGCCCTGTCGGCAATAAGGATGTGTGTCCCCCTGCGCAGGACATCGCACCGCTCAGGAACCGTATCGACGACGATGTCTGTGTTGGTAAATGTGGTAATGCAGTAATAATTACCCTTGTAATAATGAAGTTCGGGAGCCCATATCATCGGATTGGATCCCATCCACGATGTCGTGTCAATTTCAATATAGCCAAACGGTCCTTTCCAGTTCTGCAAATCGGTACTTTTCCACAATATACCACCCGATCCTGTCATATAATAGGTGCGCGTTGCCTCATCGGCCAGAATAAAAGGATCGATAACAGTTAATGAATCAAAAGGAACAGTTGCCACCTCCTGTATACCCCACCCCGATACAAGTGTATATTTGCTCTTCGTCTTTTTGTTATCATTGCTATCGAAACATCCTTGTAAACACAGTGCACAAAAAAATAACGATACGAAAAAAACGTATTTCACGTTTGCACCTCGATCTTTTTTATATCTGATATTTGCCGGGGATAAATATTGATCCTTGTTCCACATTGCTACACGAATTTATATAATTTTGCAATACAAACATAAAGAGTTTTTTTATATCGAAAGCAATAAAACTCTTATATTAGGAGGACAAATTTTTCAATCTGGAACGTACGTGATGATTTGTATCCCTTATAAAAGAAAAAATCCACCATCATGATTTGTTACTATCTTATGTTTGTATGAAATGAAAAAAAAACAATACTTTTGTCTGTCAGCACCAATACGACTATATCATGAGACTTCTAACTGCAACACTCTTATATTTGCTGAGCTGTACCTTCGATGGAATGTTGACGGCACAGGAAAAACCAAACGAATATAATTTTTCATATCTCACCATTAACAATGGGTTGTGTGATAATTCAATCCGTGCAATTCACAAGGACAAAAATTCATTTATGTGGTTTGGCACTTCCAACGGGTTAGACCGTTATGACGGATACGATTTAAAACATTACTCTGCAGGCTCTGTCTATCCGCATCAGTTTATTGAAAGTAATTATATTTACGATATCAAAGAAGATGATTTCCAGAATCTGTGGGTGGGGTCTGATGCCGGCATTTTCAGGATTAATCTTCCGCAGGAAAATATAGAGTTCCTTAAAGGATACGACGGCGCAAATAAAGAAATTCTCTCAACACCTGTTCAATCCATATATATTGATGAGTTTCAAAATCTGTGGATTGGCACAAACGACTGTCTCGCTTATGTGATGCTGGACAGAGAAAGGAGTATCAAGGAGATTGTGATATTGAAAAGGGGAGTGGATGTAAATACCTTCATCAGACATGGGAATGACATATGGGTTGGCGGGAAGAATCTGTTGCTCCGCTATAACTCCACCTCCCGGGAAAGATACCATCAGATTCCCTACACCACCAGTCTTGATTTTTCGCATTTGACGATCAATGCACTTTTTTCCTTTGGTGACTACTTGTGGATAGGCTCACAAACAGGGCTATACTGTCTGAACACCCAGAAAAATCAATATACTCGCTACCAGCATGACCCCGGGGATCCGAAAAGTATCTCCTCCAATTTCATTATGGATATTGCAAAGAATGATTCGGGCGACATCATCATAGCCACACGAAACGGGGTGAATATATTTCAACGAAATGAACATTTTGTGCAATTTGGCAAAGAACCAGGATCTAAATCGCTGAATAACAACATTATCAATAAGGTATTCGTGGATGAAGACAATTGTATCTGGGTCGGTTCCGATTTTGAAGGTGTCAACATAATGGCGCCAAAAAACATCCACTTCTCCCATTCGATGCAGACTTTTGAAAACGGGCTCCCGCATATCATCAGCTGTGTATTGGAAGACAAAGAAGGCAATCTGCTTGCAGGAATGATGGACGGAGGACTGGCCATCAAAATGAGAAACGAAGAGACTTTTACCTTTCACAGACATCGTGCGGACGTCCCTTCTTCACTGGGACACAACAGCATCACCGATATCGTACAGGATTTCCGGGGGGATTACTGGATATCGACCATTGGCGGAGGAATTGATAAATTATCGAAAAACAATCTTCGCCGTCCCTCTTTTGAGCATTATACCACCGAAAATTCGGGATTACTCTCCAACGAGATTCATGATCTTTACCTCGATACGGTCAGAAATTCACTCTGGATTTGTAGCAGCAGGCATATTCAAATGCTGGACTTTGCCACCGGGCACATAAACCGATTGCCCTATTACACCCGATCCAAGGAGATACCGGACAATATGCACACCATTCTTATTGATTCGCAATCCCGCCTCTGGATCGGTGGAAACGGAATCTACATCATCGACCTGAAAGACTATAGAAACGGGTATGAATGCATTTATTACAAAAACAAACTGGATGAACCGCTAAGCAAGATCAATGAAAAAATCACCTGTATCCTTGAAACCCGAGACAACGAAATCTACCTGGGCAGCATGGGAAACGGTATTTACCAACTCGACAGCAACAGTTCAAACGGTACATACTCTTTCATCAACTATGCTGCCCGCTCAGGCTTATCGGATTCAAGTATTGCGAATCTAATGGAAGATGATAACGGAAATATCTGGATAAGCACCCTGAGAGGGATCTATTTGTTCAATTCCTATACAAAAAGAGCGATTAAATTTGATGAAAAAGAGGGGTTACAGGTTCAACAATTTTATAAAAGAGCCGGATGCAAAACCGCAGACCACCAAATAATACTGGGGACAACAAACGGATTGGTTTCATTCAATCCGCTCATTAACCTTCCCAAGAAAAAAGAGAGAAAAGTTACCCTGACCAATTTACAATGCAATGGTCAGGAAATGATTCCTTTTTTGCATAAAAAAAACCTATCCACATCCATCACCCAGGCAAAGGAGCTGCATCTTTATCCACCACATCATTCATTTGAACTCACTTTCAGCAGCCTTGACTACACAGGCCAGGATAAAATATTTTATTTTCACCGCATCCAGGAATTGAACGAAAAGGCTAATGTGGGGCTTGCAAAAAGAAATGCCAAATATACAAACCTTACTGCTGGAAAATATACCTTTGAAGTATGGTGTACCAATTACGACAATGCCTGGTCTGCCGAACGAACATTTCTTACCGTCATTGTGCATCCTCCCTTTTATCAGACTACCTGGTTCTACTCGATGGTTGCGTTGTTCTGTATCGCAATTTTTCTCTATATCTTGTATGGATACACACGGAGACAAAAAAATATCCAGATGCTGTTAAAAGGCAAGATTGAGGAACGCACTTCGGCACTGATTACTTCCATTGCAGAACTAGAACATTCACAGTCCGACATCCTCGAGAAAAATGAACAGTTACAACTACAAAATGAAGAAATCAACAAACAGAAGAATGAGATTTACGAAATGTCACTGCAAATGGAACAGATGAATAAGGAGAAGATCTCCTACTTCACCAACGTAGCCCATGAATTTAAAACACCGCTGACGCTTATACTGGGTCCTACGGAGCAATTGATCCGACAGACAGGGACCGCGGAAGGAAAGGAAAACCTGGAGATGATTCACCGGAATGCCCGTTACCTGCTTTCAATGATCAATCAGCTTATTGACCTGCAGAAACTCGATACCAAGAACCTGGCCCTTCAGCCACTTTCTTTCGACCTTTCACAATTGTTTAATCAGACTGCATCCGACTTTGCCAACCTGATGCAAGCCAGGCAAATCCACCTGGATACCTGTTACCGCTTGCTCCACCATCAAATTATCTCAGACAAAGAGAAAATACACAAAATTCTTTATAATCTTTTGTCGAATGCCGTGAAATACACACCCGACAAGGGGAAAATTACGCTTCGAGCCTGCCAGTGTAGAGATGATGCCGGTAACCTGATGCAGTATATTTCGGTCACTAACAGTGGCAGCGTCATCGAAAAGGAGGAGCGTGAAAAAATTTTCAACCGTTTTTACCGGATTCCGGACCAGCACGGATTTACGCATTTTAACCAAAGCAGCACGGGAATCGGGTTGCATATCGTAAAAGAGCTGATCTCCCTGCTCAATGGTACCATTACCGTGAAATCGACAATGAAGACCGGCGTTTCCTTCAGGCTCCTTTTTCCGGTATTTCTTTCTGAGAAAGCCGATCCGGAAGAGGTTCAGGAGACACTATCGCCGGAATCAGAAAAAGACATCATCACACCGTTCATTCCCATTGACCGGGATAAGCCTAATCTGTTGCTGGTGGAAGACAATCCTGATATGCGGAACTACATCAAAAAGATGCTTTCACAGAAATTCAATGTGGCCGAAGCGAATAATGGAGAAACGGGATATGAGGCAGCACGGAACATATTACCTGATTTCATTGTTTCTGACCTGATGATGCCGGTGAGCGACGGTGCCGTTTTGTGCAGGAAGATCCGCGATAACCTGGAGTTGTGCCATATCCCTTTTCTTTTGCTTACGGCCAACTCGAGCGAGAGTGCCTATATTGAGAGCTATGCCAACGGAATAGACGGGTACATCACCAAGCCTTTCGAGGAGTCAATCCTGATGGCGCAGATCGACGCAATCATGAAAAACAGGGACTTGCGTCAAAAAAAGTTTATGGAAGAAGAAATGAACCTTTCGGTGTTGGAAGTGGGTAAATCTGATCAGCAATTCATGAATGAGGTGATGCAGATTATCGAGAAAAACTTTACAGACTCCAACTTTGGAGTGAAAGAACTGATCCTTCAGCTGAACATGAGTTACACTCTCATCTATAAGAAATTTATCTCTCTTACCGGCGTTCCCCCTGTACGGTTTCTTCTGCTTTACCGTCTGAAGATTGCCCGAAAAATATTGGAAAAAAACAGGAACAACAACATCATTGTCTCGGAGATCGCCTATCGGGTAGGATTCAACGATCCCAAATATTTCACCCGCTGCTTTGTAAAACAATACAATATGACCCCCAGTTCCCTTATTAATCAGGAAACATAGGGGCCATTTTTCAGTGATCTGCAAACAGCTGTCGGCTTTGGAAAAAGAAACCGATGAAAATTGAACGGTTTCTGTTTTACGATCAGCAGTTTTTATTCGAAGCTGATCCAGTCAATCTCGGCCATCCCTTCGTCGATGAGCGTAAGTTGGATGTCATGTATTCCTTTCGGAGCGTATTTTATCGGTACAGTTATCTCCTGCCAGCTTCCCGTCACAGGCACCTCCAGTTCTGTCATCACACTGCGGCCGGTATCCCCGGCTTGCAGGCGCACCGTGCAGCCCGTAGATGACTGCACCCTGGCTTTTACCATTTGCTGTCCGCCCTCACCAAAGTCGACACGTTCGTAACGCACCCATGCCCCTTTCTCCTCCAATTTCATCTTCCATCCCTCAAACGGGTTTTCATCGCTCACAAAGGCAATGGAGGTGCCACTTTGACTGACTGCACTGAAGCGGTCGGGATGCACCTTACCGGTTGCAGGCGAAACACCTACACCACGAAAGGTGGGTGTTACCTTCCGAATGGTGCCGTCAGAATTGAAAAAGAGTGCATCGATCCGTGCCGACCGGTTCTTGTCGAAAGAGGGTGAGTAATCGTTGTGATGGTAAAAAAGATACCACTGGTCCTTATACTCCACGATGGAATGATGATTTGTCCAGCAACCGGTCGGTGACTCTTCCATGATGATCCCCTGAAACGTAAAAGGGCCCATCGGATTATCTCCGGTAGCATACGCCAGTGTTTCGGTCTTATCCTTTACCCAGGGAAAGGTATAATAGTATATACCCTTTCTTTTAAAAACAAACGGCCCCTCTTTAAAACCCTCTGGAAGTCCCTCTATTTGAGTAGGTTCACCATCCAGTTCCAGCATGTTCTTTTTGAGACGTGCCACAGACATACCCCGGCCGGACCAGTAGATATAGGCCTCGCCATCGTCGTCGATCAAGACGCAGGGATCTATACCTCCAACGCCCTCAATGGGTTTTGCTTCGGGGATAAAGGGACCATAAGGCGTGTCGGAAACAGCTACTCCGATAGCAAATCCCCGTCTGTTCTCACCGGCAGGAGCAGAGGGAAAATAAAAATAATACTTTCCATCTTTATAAACGCAATCAGGTGCCCACATGGAGTAAGACTCAGGGGCTACCCAGGGTACATTCTCCTGACTGACAATAACACCATGGTCCTGCCAGTCGATCAGGTTGTCGGATGAAAAAACATGGTAATCGGCCATACAGAACCACTCCTTCAGTCTTTCAACCGGACTCGGGATATCGTGCGACGGATAAAGATAGATCTTTCCTTCAAAAACTCTGGCTGTGGGATCCGCCGTAAACTGATCGCGCACAATCGGGTTTTGGCTGTACACGGTAAAAGAAAAACAAACAAACAGCAATAACAGGATTTCTTTTTTCATAAATTCTTGACACATATTATTTATCGTTAGTATTTTCATGCATTTATCGTGTTATTTTAAGCATTGCTTTGCATCTATAACACATGAGAGTAATCTACAGATACATTTACTGAACAAAGATACATACCCTTTCCTACAGTTGGGTGGATGAATTTTACCGATAGGAGGATTAAGCTGCAAGCGACGAAAGGAGACGGAGACTTTTTATATATTTAGGAGGACAAAACTATTCTTAACGAATTTATCCTCCTGTAATAAAGATTATTTAACCTAATCGCCGTTTTAATACCATATTTTTGGGAATATTTAGAATACCATCAAAACAAAATCGATATAAATCACCTACCGGTATCCTACAGATATACAACACATGATGATTTCGGAAGGAATTCGATGATATCGGTATATTTTTTTGTGTATAAAAATTTCATTACAGGCAAAGTTCGGTATCTCATATTTTGTTAAATTTATTTTTTTTAAACACTATGTCTATGAAAAAAAGAGTATTATTTTTATTTTTTGGGCTATGTTTCAGCATTGCCACATTTGCACAGATGCAAGTGAGAGGCAACGTTACGGACAGCAAACGCGATCCGATTCCAGGAGTTACGGTACTGCTGAAAGGGACACAAAACGGAACGACTACCGATATTGATGGTAATTACAAAATCACTGTACCCGGACAGGGATATGTACTGGTTTTTTCCTTTGTGGGGATGGATACACAGGAAATAACAATTGGCAATCAAACCACCATCAATGTTGCCCTCACGGAGACTACCACAGGCCTTGAAGAGATTGTGGTGGTTGGTTATGGCACCATGAGAAAGAGCGACGTTTCCGGCGCCGTGGCATCTGTCAGCTCAAAATCGCTCCAAAATTTAGTTACTCCCGATGCAGCAGCTGCTCTTCAAGGAAAGGCTTCCGGCGTGCAGGTACTGACCAATTCCGGTGCTCCGGGTCAGGGAGCGTCCATCCGTGTACGTGGTTATTCTTCAAACTCCGATAAAATTGGGCCACTACTCATTGTTGACGGCCTTCAGGTAGACAACATCCAATACCTTGACCCATCCATGATTGAGTCCATAGAGATACTGAAGGATGCTGCCTCTGCAGCCATTTATGGGGCTGCAGCAGGAAATGGTGTCGTTTTGATTACCACAAAATCAGGTGCTTCTGCCAAGGGTACCTCCAGCATCACCTACGATGTCAGCTACGCCAGCCAGCGTCTTGCCCGGCATCCTCAAATTTTCGGAGCGAAAGATTTTATTGAATATAAAAAGATGTCGGGTCTTCCAATCGAAACGCAACTGGAGGCAAATGGATATGATGGCACCGACACCGACTGGTTTGATGCAGTATTCGAACCTTCGTGGAGCAAAAAACATACAATCACTTTTCAGGGTGGTAATAACCAGGGAAATTATTTTACATCCATTAACTATATCCACAATGATGGCATTGTAAAAGGAGACAAGGACGTGTACAAACGCCTCTCTGCTCAGATCAATGCCGACTACAATATTAAAAAGTGGTTTCAGGTAGGTACCAACACCTCCATCGAAAAATGGTCAACCAAATCGGTTCCACATATGACTCAATACGGATCACTGATGAACTCCGTACTGACAATCGACCCATTGACTCCGGTTTACTACTCTAGTCCCAACGAATTTGCACCGACTATGAAGCAGGCTTACGATGAAGGTAAAATAATCCTCAAGGACCCTTCCAACAACCTCTACTATGCGACTTCGAAGTATATCACTGACGATAGTGGCAATCCTCTGCTCCAAAGAGACCGTGTTGACCGTGAGAATGGAGGCGTTTCACTCCGTGGCGTACTCTTTGGAAACTTAAAGCCAGTGAAAGGACTGGTGATTACCTCACGCTTAGGATACAGAGTGGCACAGAGCAACGAACACAGCTTTAGCACGCCCTATTATGCCACAGCTCAGGCAAAGTCAGATGATTACAACATCTCTGCGAATGCAAATACCAGTCTGTATTATCAATTTGAAAACTTCGCCAACTATAACCTTACCATCGACAGGCATAACATCACCGCCATGGGGGGTATGTCGTATATCGAGAACAGCTGGGACAACGTGAGCACCAGTGCACAGGGACCCGATATTCTGAAAGGATACGAACCAAATTTCCGATATATCGATTACGTGAAAAGCAACATGGTCGACGGTGTGGAAAAGACAGTGAAGGGCTACGGTAATCTGCCCGGCAAATCAACACAAATATCCTACTTTGGACGTCTTGTTTATTCTTATGACAACCGTTATACCCTCCAGGCCAACTTCCGTGCCGACGCTTTTGACTCTTCCAAATTGCCGGCAACAAACAGGTGGGGTTATTTTCCCTCGTTCTCCGCAGGCTGGACGATCAGCAACGAATCATTTTTTGCTGAAGCGATCAACCCGGATGCATTCTCTTTACTAAAACTCCGTGCCTCCTGGGGACAAAACGGGAATATCAATGTACTCAATAATTACAAGTATAGCACTACCATCTCCTATAACAGCTCCTGGTACCAGTATGGCGTTGAGGACGGTGCCCCTTCCTATGGCTCCAAGCCTTCCGGACTGGCCAACCCGAATCTCAAATGGGAAACCTCGGAACAACTCGACCTGGGTGTAGATCTCAGATTCCTGAAAAGTAGACTTGCCATTTCAGCAGACTATTTCAACAAAAAAACCATTGATCTCCTGGTAGACATCAATCCTGTTCCTGAAATCGGAGTTGGATCTACAACCGTCAACGCAGGGTCAGTGCTTAACAGAGGGTTAGAACTGGAAGCTTCCTGGAAAGACCTTATCGGTGATTTTAGCTATTCTATCAGCGCTAACTTCTCGACACTCCACAACGAGGTTACCTACCTCGATCCCTCTATTTCGAGACTGGAAGGAGCCACCGGTGGAGTAGACGGCACCAACAACCCTATCCGCACTGCATTCGAGGTAGGAAAACCTATCTGGTATTTCAGAGGATACAAATACGATGGCGTGAATCCGGAAACAGGTGAAGCCATTATCAGGGATTTAAACGAAGATAATCAGATTTCCGACGCCGATATGACCTACATCGGAAAGGCAATTCCTGATTACACATACGGCTTGAACCTGAGCCTGGCTTACAAGGGCCTTGATCTGAATATATTCGGCGCCGGCGTAGGAGGCAATAACATCTTCACGGTGTTATACCGGGCAGATACACCCATGCGTAACTCACTCAAGTACTATTATGACAATGCCTGGACACCAGAGAACAAAAATGCTTCCATGCCTGACCCCAAAGCTGTAGCCACTGACTGGCATTTCTGGGGGTCATCTGCCTCCATGTTCAGCGGAGCTTACTTTAAAATCAAACAGATTCAGTTGGGATATACCATTCCGGAGGATATTTCCAGGAAGGCACTTATCGACAGACTGAGGCTCTATGTATCGCTCGATGATTTCATCACCTTTACCAACTATCCGGGCGTTGATCCTGAAACAGCCACTGTAAGTACCGCTCCCCAACGTGCAGGCTTTGACAACGGGACCTATCCTCAATCAAAGAAGATCACATTCGGTCTTAACATTACATTCTAATTCAACACATTAATCATATGAAACGAGCATGACAATCATTATCGTACAAGATCATGACGAATGCGAGTTCCATATGACACCTTTGAAAATAAATAATTTTAGTCATATGAAAAAATATATATTTCCCCTATTATTCGTTGCAGTTGCCCTCTTCTCTGCTTGTGACGTGGATCTCCTCGATATTCCACAGAAAGGAGTGATTGACATCGACTCATTCTATAAGACAGATGAAGATGCTGAGTCAGCACTCGTAAATCTATATGGAGATTTCATCACAAATATTGGTGGTAACGACGGCATCTACGTCCCCTACAACATCATCTTCAACTATTGTGCTGATAATGTACTGGCAGCCGGAGAATACTATGGAGACAACGATCAGTTTGCCAGCATCAATGAATTCCGGTTCGATTCGCAAAGCTCAGTGGTTTATCAGCTATACAGGCGCTTATACTTCGTGATCTACCACTCCAACCTGGTAATAAACAACTTCGAGTATGGACAAAGTGCCGTAAAAGACCGCTGTATTTCCGAAGCAAGGGTCATCCGCGCCTGGTGTCACATGACGGCCGCCCTGGCATGGGGCACCCCGCCCCTGATTGACCGTGTTCTACTCGGCACCGACAAACCGTCAAATTTTGAGGGCACCCATGAAGATCTGCTCAAATGGTGTGCAAAAGAAGCATCAGAGGCAGTTCAGTATCTCGACGAGCGTAAAAGCACTTCGGATAAGGATGGTGCGGTAAAAGTGACGAAGGGATTTGCCTGGACTGTTCAGGGGAAGGCTCTTCTCAATGCAGGTGACTATGCCGGTGCGAAAGCAGCGCTCAAGAACGTAATTTCTTCAGGTAAGTATGCACTTGTTCCCGGGGAGGAATTTGGGAATCTATTCCACCTTTCCGGCGACGGCAACGAAGAGAAAGTATTCGAGCTGAACCTGATCAACAATGCCAGCATTGGTGACTGGAGCGGAAAAATTCAACGCTCCACGTGGATGGAAATGAATCTTTGGGGATGGAGATCATCGCGTCTTGCAGCTTCTCCAACAATGCAGGCCGATCAGGGATGGGGCGGTCTGGCCATTGAAGAAACTTTCGCTAATGAGTTCGCAGCCAATGATGGAGATTCTTATCGCCGCAAAGCCACCATCATCACTTATGAGGAGTTTCTGACAGAGCTTGAGTGGCCCAGCGATGGCGGAGACATCAACAAAATGACCAAAGCTCAGAAACTTGCCGATCCGAAGAGAGGCATCATCAATCCTGACGGGCTCTACGGACAAAGCAATTATCTGCAAAGAAAGCATATCGTCGCCAAGGAAGACCGCTCAACCAACTGGTACCGGTTCAACAACTTCATCATCACACGGTATGCCGATGTGCTGTTGATGTATGCCGAAGCCTGCGCTCAGACAAGCGACAACGATGGCCTTCAGTATTTGCGGATGGTTCAGCAACGGGCTGGATCAAACTATGTAAGTAACTCACTGACATTGAATGATGTAAAGAAAGAACGAAACTATGAACTCTGGATGGAAGGTTCACGCTGGATCGATATGAAACGGTGGAAAGAGTTTGAGAAAGCAAAAAAAGCGGGGACGCATATCCCTTCGTTGAAAGATGCTTTTATCAACGACAAGGAACCTGCGCACAGAGGATACCTCACTTACTCTGAACCTAATGCAGGAAAACAGATTGGATTCAAGGAAGGTAAGCACGAGTGGTTCCCGTACCCCTACAATGTAACATCCATCAACCCCAATCTGACACAAAACCCGGGATGGTAAACAATTTCATTTTCTTTTTCATTTTCTTTTTCTGATGCCGATCTGCCGGAGTGAGGTTGCATGGTCTCCTCCGGCAGAATTTTAAACAATCTCAGTTTAACCGTGTCATCAGGAACAAACTATATTTATTTCACCAATCACGTTAAACTTTATCCAAATGAAAAAAATCAGCAGCATCCTTTTACTGGTAATGATGGCATTTCCATTTACCACCATGGCTCAACCCTACCCTGAAGGCACTTTCCCCAATGAGCACAATCTCGACGGTGTTCAATGGCCGCGGGTAGACAAGAATGGACACACATATTTCCGGGTATATGCACCCGATGCAAAAAAAGTACAAATAAGTTTCCGCGGGCCCATGACACGGGAAGCTGACGGTTACTGGACCTATGTCTCTCCAGAGCCGGAGGCTGTGGGTTTTCACTATTACCAACTCATCATTGACAGTGTCTATGTAGCCGACCCTGCCACTAAATCCTATTACGGCATGAGCAAATGGGTAAGTGCCATCGAAATTCCGGAAGGACTGCCCTACGACAAAACACAAAATGTGCCGCATGGAGAGATTCGGATGAAGAAATACTGGTCGGAGATGACCCAGGCCTGGCGGATGTGCTATGTCTACACCCCACCCCGGTACGACCAGGATGCCCAAAGCCGCTATCCGGTACTCTATCTCCAGCATGGCGGTGGTGAAGACGAAACCGGCTGGATATTCCAGGGAAGGATGAGCAACATCATGGACAACCTGATTGCCGAAGGCAAAGCGGTGCCGATGATTGTAGTCATGGATCGTGGTTATGCATCGCTTCCGGGAGCTGCTTCTGTACCAAGATTCGATGATGCACGCATGAATGCATTCCTTGCCGGAGCAAGCGCACCGGCAACATCGGCTGCTGGCCCCTCATCCGACAGGCCGGCCCGCCCCGCAGCACCCTTCAGGTTCCAGAGTGTCTTCCCCGAGTTGCTTGTGAAAGAGATCGTTCCAATGATCGATGCATCATTCCGCACGAAAACAGACCGCGCAAGTCGCGCCATGGCGGGTCTCTCCATGGGGGGCATGCACACCTTCCAGGCTGTGATGCCCAACCTGGACAAGTTTGCCTATCTGGGCGGATTCAGCGGTGGCGCTGGTTCAGTAGAACAGATCGATCAGCTGTATGACGGTATTTTTGCCGATAAAGAGAAATTCAACCAGCAGATCAAACTGATGTTCCTCAGTATCGGCTCAGAGGAAAGACCGGAAAGAGTGAAAGCTTTTGCCGAAGCATTGCAGGCAAAAGGGCTCCATAATGTCGTCTATTATGAATCCGTAGGAAGTGCCCATGAATGGCTAACATGGCGTCGTTCACTCCGTGAATTTGCTCCCCTCCTTTTTCGGGAGATACAGAAATAACCAGCCGTAATTCGTTTTTTTTACTCCCGTGAATTTTTCCTGCACGAATCATTTACGGGAGTAATTTCTGCACACAGGCAACTCACTATCAACAACTATCCTTCAGTCACCTTCAATTACCCAAACGACAAATACCTAAAAAAAGGATAATAATATCTAATATTGGATGAAAAGATCCCATAAACATGGTTTATTTGTAACAGGGAAAACTGATACTACTACCCCGGTAAGAGTGATGCGGAAAAATGTGTGAAGAAACACACACTATAAACAGATCAATGAATAACATGAAAAGAATGAAAATTTTATTATTGCTGTTTACTGCTTTTGCCATACAGGCATGCAGTAACAACGTAGTCAAAAAAGATCCAGCATTAAAAGATGTACTACAAGACAAATTCCTGATTGGCGTAGCATTGAACACGCGTCAGTCCTCCGGAAAAGACACGGCCGCAGTCCGTATCGTTCAGGAACACTTCAATGCCATTGTAGCCGAAAACTGCATGAAAAGCGGTGAACTCCTTAAAGAAAAGGGTCGTTACGACTTCAGCGATGCCGACGAGTTTGTGAAGTTTGGCACGGACAACAACCTGACTATCACCGGCCATTGCCTGATCTGGCATTCACAATTGCCGCCATGGTTCTGTGTGGACGACAACGGAGAAAACGTTTCACCGGAGGAACTGAAAAAGAGAATGAAGGAACACATCTCAACCGTCGTGGGCCGCTACAAAGGAGTCATCAAGGGATGGGATGTGGTAAACGAGGCAATTCTGGAGGACGGATCATACAGGAAAAGTAAATTCTACGAAATTCTGGGAGAAGAGTTTATCCCCCTTGCCTTTCAATATGCACAGGAAGCAGATCCCGATGCGGAACTCTATTACAACGATTACAACGAATGGTATCCTAAGAAAAGAGAAACGGTGGTTCGTCTGATCAACACTCTGAGAGACAGGGGTATCCGCATAGATGGTATTGGAATGCAGGCCCACGTGGGTATGACAAACCCCACTATTGAAGCATACCAGGAAACCATCAACGACTACGTAAATGCCGGTGTGAAGGTTCTGGTCACCGAATTTGATCTGAGCCCACTGCCCGAACCACGCCGGATGGGTGGAGCCAACCTGGCCGACCGGGAAGCATACCGCAAAGAGATTGATCCCTATACAGAAGGTTTACCCGAAGATGTGATGCTCGCATGGAACAACAGAATGATGGATTTCTTCAATCTCTTTCTAAAAAATAGCGATCATGTGTTGCGCGTGACCATGTGGGGGGTGAGTGACGGAGATTCGTGGAAAAATAATTTTCCTGCCAGAGGACGGACCGATTATCCACTGCTGTTCGACCGCGACCATCAGCCAAAAGCTGTGGTTACACAGCTGATTGAACAGCTCTCTGCTGGAAAAGATAAATAAAAATAGTTTAGCAGGCTGAATCGGTAAATATTTAAAAAATACTTTTATCTTTGTGAAGATCTAAATATCGCAAACGACATCCGATTCAACCAAATTGAGTTGTGATGGCAGCAACAGCTTTTATACACTATTTATCTGATTTTTATATTTGAATAAAAATATATGTTAAGCAACATTGTGGATCTACACAAAAATGAAGGCAACGTGTAGTGCTGTGTACGTCCACGGCTGAGTTTTGAAAGTCCGTTAATGGATTAATATGGAATGCCACGAAAGAGGTAAATGTCTAAATGAAGGATTGAAGTATCGAATATAGGCAATACGGAAAGAGCCAATATTGATAATTTTATCCACCCTAATATATACCTATGATCATAACTTAAAATTACCGAAGATTGTCAACAGAATGTGTCAACGATTCATCAAAAAAGTATTTGTTTAATCTAATCAAATCAGAGAATGAAAAGAAAAATTTCGTATCTATTAAAAGGAATATGCTTTACATTACTATGTGCATTTTCCTTATCCATGTTTGCGCAGAACATTACCGTAAGGGGTACTGTTTCTGACGCATCCGGTGAACCCCTGATCGGAGTGACGGTACAGGTGGAAGGCGAATCTACCGGTACAGTCACCGATCTGGATGGCCGGTTTAGCTTGTTCAATGTACCCTCTAGCGCGACATTGCATGTCACCTACGTGGGCATGAAACCTCAGTCCATCAAACTGAACGGGAGGACAACCCTGTCTGTTACCATGATGGAGGACACCGAAATTCTGGAAGAAGTAATTGTGGTTGGCTTCGGTCAGCAAAAAAAAGAGAGCGTGGTAGGGGCCATTGTCCAGACCAACAGCAAGGTGCTGGAACGTACAGGAGGTGTGACCAGCCTCGGGCAGGCACTGACCGGTAACCTGCCGGGCGTGGTTACTATGACCGCCACCGGTAAGCCTGGTGAAGAGGATCCGGAGATCACCATCCGTGGGGTCAGCTCATGGAACGGTAGCGGGCCACTGATCCTGGTAGATGGTATCGAGCGCCCGATGAGCGGTATCGATATCAATTCGGTGGCAACCATTTCGGTATTGAAGGATGCTTCCGCAACTGCCGTATTCGGCGTACGGGGTGCCAACGGGGTAATCCTGATCACCACCAAACGTGGGGAGGAGGGAAAAGCCAATGTGGATATCAACGTAAGCACCACAATGAAAACCTATTCCAAGTTGCCGGAACTGATGGATTCTTACGATGCCCTGATGCTGCGCAACCGGGTTATTGAAAACGAACTGGGTTACGCACCCGAACAGTGGGTTAATATTAAACCTCAGAATCTCATCGATAAATACCGGTGGCCTGCCAATCTGGAAGAATTTGAACGTTATCCCAACGTAAACTGGGTTGACGAGCTCCTGAAGGACGTGGCCACATCATACAATGCGAACGTAAACGTATCGGGCGGCACCCGCTTTGTGAAATATTTTGCCAGTCTGGACTATGCACATGAAGGGGATATCTACAAACAGTTTGACAACAACCGCGGATACAAAACCGGTTTCGGATATGACCGTATTAACGTGAGAAGCAACATGGACTTCTCCCTGACCAAATCAACCACATTGCGGGTAAACCTTTCCGGATCGCACGCTGTTTCCAAGGGAACAAACTACAACGCCTATGAAAACCTTGTCTGGTCGGCCTTTTACGGCATTGCACCCGATATGTTCAGGCCCAAATACAGCGACGGGTCTTTTGGTTACTACCACCCCAATCCTACGCAGGCATCGACCAACTCCATGGAGAACCTGAGTGTAAGCGGAGTAGGATATACCACCAACGACAGGCTCAATACAGACTTCACACTGGAGCAAGATCTAGGCTTCCTGCTTAAAGGTCTTTCCGTACATGGCAGACTTGCCTTCGACAATAGTTTTCGGGAGCAAAACCGTGGTATTGATGATACCAACGACTGGGAAGACAACCCCCACAAGTGGATCGATCCCGAGACCGGACAGACGTTTACCGATGTGACCGTCGACGGCAACAATAAGTTCGACTACCAAAACAACATTGCCTGGATGACCGGTCCCGGAAATGTAGACAATGCCCAAACATATCGCAGAGTGAACTATTCCACTCAGCTCAATTATATGAATACTTTCGGAGACCACACCGTAGGTGCTATGGGCAACTTTAGCCGCGAACAATATTCCAGGGGAAACAATCTTCCGATTTATCGCGAGAACTGGGTGTTCCGGGTTACCTATGATTATTCGAAACGATATTTATTAGAATATAACGGTGCTTACAATGGCTCGGAAAAATTTTCTCCCGATTACCGGTTTGCATTTTTCCAGTCAGGAGCGCTCGGGTGGATGGCCTCGGAAGAACCGCTGATCAAGGAGCTCGATCTGGGATGGATGGACATGTTGAAATTCAGGGCATCCTACGGCCAAATTGGGGATGACAAGATTGGATGGAATGAGTTTACCAATCGTTGGTTGTATATGGATACATGGGGATATGGCGGAGCTTTCAATCAGGGCCTGACCGGTGTCAACTCAACGAAGAGTCCTTACCAGTGGTATTATGAGTCACAGGTAGGAAACCCAAATGTACAATGGGAGGTAGCCACCAAATTGGATATTGCTGCAGACTATGCATTGTTCGGCGGAGCAATCTCCGGTTCGGTTGATTTTTTCAGGGAAAAAAGAACCAACATTCTGCTGGAAGGAAGCAGACGTTCCGTACCCTCCTACTACGGAGCCACTGCCCCGGCAGCCAACCTGGGTAAAGTGAATACCAAAGGATATGAGCTGGAACTGCGCTGGAACAAACCGATTAATCGCGACTGGCGCTTGTGGGGAAATGTATTTTACACACATGCAGAAAATACAATTATTGAGGCCGACGATCCATTATTTACACCGGAGTATCAAAAAGCTGCCAACAAGTCGATTGGACAGACCAATGCTCACGTTGATTACGGCTATTACAACAACTGGGATGAACTTTACGGGTCTACTGGACACGACGCATTGAACGAAGCCCGTATTCCCGGTAATTATATTCTTCTCGATTACGATGCCGATGGAATAATTTCAAGATTTGACGAAATTCCGTATGGCTTTACCGGTATTCCTCAAAACACGGTAAACAGTCAGTTTGGCATTGATTATAAGGGATGGAGCTTTTTCGTACAGTTCTACGGGGTAAACAACGTAACCCGTTATGTGGGACTCCAGAGCCTGGGCGGAATCAAAAACACTGCCTTCCGGGAAGGAACGTACTGGTCGAAAGATAACACCCATGCCGATGTGCCACTACCCAGATGGGGAACTATTCCCAGCGGATACTCCAACGCTACGAGGTTCCTGCATGATGGATCCTATATTCGTCTGAAATATGCAGAACTCTCCTATACCTTCAGCCAGGAGGAATGGCTGAAAAAAATTGGGTTGACCAATCTGAAAGTATTCGCAAACGGCAACAACCTGTTTTTATGGACAAAAATGCCGGATGACCGGGAGTCTAACACAGGAGGCAATACCGCGTACCCGACGCAGAAACGTTTTAATTTAGGATTGAGAATCTCGTTATAACCACATAATATGATGAAGACAAAATTTACTTACTATCTATATGCATTGGCTACATCACTTCTTTTAAGTGTTGCCTCATGCACAGACTATCTGGACAAGGCTCCCGAATCGGTGATTTCGCCGGACGAAGCCTTCAAGAACTTCATAAATTTTCAGGGCTTTGTCGAAAGAATGTACCACCTCACACCCGACCTGGCCAAGCACTACTGGGTCAGCTCATTCAACTGGGGTGAAGATGAGGTGGTAACCATCGGTAACGGAGAGTATCTGATGGGATTCAGCATTGACAGAGGGAACTACCGTGACTATATTGGCAAAGGCGCCTCTTTTCTGGACCGTAACTGGAGCGCAGGAGGAGACCGCTTCCAAAAATCGATATGGGGCGGTTCCTGGTATGGCATCCGAGTAGCCAATATGGGGCTGCAGGCGCTTGCCGACGGGAAAATGACCGATGCAAACCAGGAGGAGAGAAATCTCGTTGAGGGACAACTCTACTTTATGCGTGCCTGGTTCTACTTCCAGCTTACACAATACTGGGGCGGGCTTCCCTATATCGAAACCGTGCTCCCCAGCGATGAACCCCTTACCCTTCCTCGTGAAACATACCGGGAGAATGCCGAGAAGATGGCGGCCGATTTCCGCAAAGCGGCCGAACTGCTGCCCGTAGACTGGAACAACACCGAAGTCGGGCGTCGCACCTCTGGCAACAACCACCTGCGTGCCAACAAGATATGGGCACTCGCCATGCTGGGCAAGACCTACCTCTATGCGGGAAGTCCTCTGATGACTAATGGTATCAACGGTCCCCGCACCTACGATGCGGAGATGTGCAAAAAATCGGCCGATGCTTTTGCTCAGCTGCTGAGTATGGTGGAAAGCGGCCAAACACAGTACGCATTGGTTGATTTTAAAGATTACTCTTCCCTCTTTTACACTATACAACAGGGATGGCTGATGCCGGGCGGTTCGGAAGCGATAATACGAAGCCCGACCTACGGTGCCGATTCATACTGGCGACAGATGAACTCCTACCAGCCATCACCCATCGCTCAGGGGGACGGTATCGTGCTGGCACCGGCTGCAAACTATGTCAATTATTACGGCATGGCAAACGGATTACCACTTAATGACCCGGAATCAGGGTTCGACAAGACACATCCCTGGAAAGGCAGAGATCCCCGCTTCTACAACGATATTATCTATGATGGTGTGAAAGTGGTATCCGGAACCATCACCAACGCAAACGACGAAGTGTGGCGATATGCCAATCTCTATACCGGCGGGAACTACTCAAACGATCCCCGAACAGTAAGCCGTACAGGTTACCTGAACTACAAGTTTATCCCACTGGGAGCCAATATCTGGGATAATACCTACGGGTACAGCTACGCTACTCACTTCCATCTCTCGTGGGTACGTTTGGCGGATGTCTATCTGATGTATGCCGAAGCAGCAGCGCAGGGATACGGATCACCGTCGGGCAAAGCATCCGGTTACGCAAAAAGTGCCGCAGATGCGCTGAACCGCATTCGTGAACGTGCCGGTGTTGAGCCCCTTGCTGACAAATATACGACCAATCTGGAAGGGTTTATGAGCGAGCTGCGCAGGGAGCGTGCAGTAGAGCTGGCATTTGAGGGACATCGTTTCAATGACCTCCGCCGCTGGCTCCTGCTCACGGAATATCCTTTCAACATCAAAACAAAGCAAGAGTTTGACCGTGCAGCACCACTTGATACCAAAGTAAATCCGAAAGAAAATGCTGTTCTGAATTTCCGAGAAGAGGTGATTACCACACGCAATCTATCAAGCAAACATTACTGGTTCCCCTTCAAAACCGACGATGTCAGCATGTATCCGGAATTTTACCAGAATCCGGGTTGGTAACAAATTGATAATTAAAAAAAGACTAACATGAAACATATATATATTGGTCTCGCAACATGTATCATTCTTGCCTTCAACACATTGCAGGCTACCGCCCAGTTGGGGTACACCGACGAAGCGGCATTGGAAAACGATACGCTGCACAATAATGTGGAGGTCGCATTTCGTACCATGGACATGCAGGACCTCCTGGGTGGTATCTCGGTCATCGATGTGGAAAAGATGACAGAAAAAGCCTATACCACCTATAGCCTGAACTTTGTAGAGAACCTGGTCGGTGGTGTGAACGGAAACATTTGGGGTATGGATGAATATCTGGTGGTCATCGACGGGATGGTTCGCGATGCCAACAACGTACTGCCTACCGAGATTCAGCAGATCACCGTATTAAAAGGACCAGCCGCGGTGGTGCTTTATGGTAGCCGTGCTGCCAAAGGAGTGATCCAGATCACCACCAAACGGGGCAAGATTGGTGATTCGCGCATTCGCATCCGTGCCAATACCGGATTGCATACCCCCAAAGTCTATCCGAAGTATCTGGGATCGGCAGAATACATGACTCTTTACAACGAAGCGAGTTTGAACGACGGGAATGCAACAAACTACAGTATTGAGAATATTTACCGGCATGCCTCCGGGGAGAATCCCTACCGTTATCCAAATCTCGACATGTATTCGTCCGAGTATCTCCGCAAAGCCTACAACAGATCGGAGGCAATCGCGGAGATCACCGGAGGTAACCAGCGTGTGAGATACTACACCACTACCGGCTATTCCCGTGAAAACGCCCTGCTTAAAGTAGGAAACCATGCCGATGATTATGTGAGTCGCCTCTTTGTACGAGGAAACCTCGATGTGAACCTGCGGGAGTTTCTCAAAGTACAGGCCGATGCCAACGCGACATTCTACGATTCATACAGTGCCAAGGGAGACTGGTGGACCAATGCAGCAACGCTACGTCCCAACCGCATAGCACCATTGATTCCGCTCACCTATCTCGAAGAAAACGACATTCCCTCGTGGAATGCGATCAACACCAGCAATTATTTGATTGACGGTAAATATTTTTTCGGGGGTTCCCAGTTGTATCTCACCAACCCGGTTGCCGATGCTTATGCAGCGGGTAACGACAAGTTCGTCAGCCGCCAGTTTCAGTTCAACACCCGCTTCGACCTCAACCTGAAATCGTTGCTGCAGGGATTGCACTTCCGTACCAGATACGGCATTGACTATGCGTCGACCTATAACCAGGGTTACACCAACCAATATGCAACCTTTGAACCGGAATGGACAAGTTATGCAGGCAAGGATATGATTGGAAAGGTTGATAAAAATAACACTGTTGACAAAAAGTCCGGCGACGAAACTATCAGCAACTCAGCCTATCGTTACACCTATAACCTGGCAGCGCAGTTTGATTATGCACATACCTTCAACAGTGACCATAACGTGTTCGCTATGCTGGTGGCCAATGCCTGGCAAAGACAACAGAGCGGACAATATCACCGGTTGACCAATGTGAACCTGGGATTACAGGCTTCCTACAACTTCAAACAGAAATATTACCTGGATTTCAGCTCCGCACTTCCCTACTCCGCTAAATTACCGGAAGGGAACCGTCTCGGTTTCTCTCCGACAGTGACACTCGGGTGGCGCCCCGTGAAGGAGGACTTCTTTTCAGAAAGCGTTTTTGATGATTTGATGCTGACACTGTCTGGTGGCATCATTAGCCAGGATATGGATATTGCAACCAACGACAACGAGATGGGTTACTATCTCTACAAATCGATTTTGCAACGTGGGGGATGGTACTCCTGGGCTGACCTGGGCGGTGAAGCCGCCACTGAATTCCAGCGGGGAGACAATCCCGATATGACCTTTGTTAAAAGAAAGGAGTTGAATCTGGGTCTCCGCGGATCTCTATGGAATCAATTGCTTTCATTCGACTTCAATTACTTTACCGGAAAGATGGACGGTGATATTGTACGACCATATTCACTATATCCAGTCTATTTTACGCAAGTCGGGTATCCAACCTCCTCTATCATACCCTATGTTAATTACAATGTAGATAACCGCTCCGGCTTTGACTTCAGCATGTATCTAAACAAAAAGGTAAGCGAAGTGGATCTGACGTTGGGAGTAAACGGGATGTACTACACTACAGAGGCCGCCAAACGCGACGAAAGCTTTGAATTTGATTATCAAACAAGAATCGGACGCCCGTTGAACGCCCTCTGGGGATTGCAGAGTCTCGGCTTCTTCAATGATCTGGATGAAATCGAAAATTCCCCAAAACAAACCTTCGGGGAAACCAAACCGGGAGACCTCAAGTATAAGGATCAAAACGGTGATGGCATTATAGACCCCAACGACGAGGTCTATCTGGGCCGCTGGGATACTCCTTTACGTCTGGGACTCAACTTTACAGCCAAGTGGCGGAACTTTACATTCTTCGCAATGGCCGACGGTTTCTATGGCGGACAAGGCATGAAAAACAGTTCTTACTATTGGGTGCGGAGTGACAGCAAATATTCAGAGATCGTGCGCAACCGTTGGACAGAAGAAACAAAAGATACGGCGACCTATCCGCGTCTTACTACCACAGGTGGTGAGAACAACTTTCGCTCTTCCGACTTCTGGATGTACGATGCAGATCGTCTGAACCTGTCACAGGTGCAATTCACCTATGACATCCCGGAAACTGCCTTGCAGGGATCGTTTGTTAAAGGCATCAGCCTCTATGTAAGCGGCTATAACCTGCTGACTATCTCCAAAGAACGCAAACACCTTGAAATGAATGTGGGAAGTGCACCACAAACGCGTTTTTACAACATCGGCGTAAGAGGCACTTTCTAATGACATCATCCGTTTAAAATTATTCAATTATGAAGAATAGAAATAAAATATCCATCATTGCACTGTTTGTGTTGCTCCTGTTTGTCCAGACAGGGTGTCAGGACATGTTCGAGCCTGCAATTGAGAACCACAAAGACAAAAATGATTTGTATAATATGCCGGCATGGGCTACCGGATTACTAGGCCACGCATACATCAGCAACCCGCTGGGATCCTGGTCTTTTAATGATGTGGCTACGGACGATGCCGTCTCCAACAATCCAAACAACGCTTATCGTCAAATGGCTACCGGATCCTGGAGAGCGAACAACAACCCCATGGACAGATGGCAGTATCTGCGTGCCTCATGGCAATATCTGAATCAGTTTATCAACATTGCCGACGAAGTAAAATGGGCTGAAGATCCACTGGTTGCCAGCATGTTCAAAGATCGAATGAAGGGTGATGCATTTGGGATGCGGGCACTTTACATGTACCATCTTTTGCTCAACCACGCCGGGTGGGCTGAAGACGGACAGTTACTGGGTATTCCGATCCTGACCGAGCCGGAAGATCTTAACTCTGAATTTAATCTGCCGCGCAATACGTTTCAGGAGTGTATCGATCGTCTTAATGCCGATGTGGACTCCGCATTGATGCTTCTGCCGGAAGATTACGGCGCCATTGACGATGACAATCTGGTACCTGCAAAATATCGTGCGAAGGGAGTGTCTGCCGGCCAGTATACGCGTGTTTTCGGAGACAACGCCAAAAACCGCATGAGCGCCCGCATTGCCAAGGCTGTACGCGCCCAGGCTGCTCTGCTTGCAGCCAGTCCCGCATATAGCAGCGGCTCCGGAGTGACCTGGGAAGAGGCTGCCAATAGGATGGCTGTTGTACTAAATGGATTAGGCAGCAACCCTGTGGGGCAACTCGACCAGGACGGGAACAAATGGTATGCAAACAGTGCAGCTATTCAAAACCTGCCTGCCGGGGTAAATCCCAAAGAGATGCTCTGGCGCGGGAACAAAGAGAACAACCTCACGCTGGAACGGGATAACTACCCTCCCACTCTATATGGCAGTGGACGCGTGAATCCCACCCAGAACCTGGTGGATGCCTTCCCCATGGCAAACGGGTTGCCAATCACCGACCCCAATAGCGGGTATGACCCAAACAATCCCTATGCCAACAGAGACTCCCGACTGGCACTCTATATCCTTTATAACGGTAGCAAAGCCGGTCCACAAAGCACTGTGATCACCACTGCAGCTGACGGAGGCGACAACAACGCCCTAAACAGAACGGAAACCTCTACACGGACCGGATATTATATGAAGAAGTTGCTGAACCAGCAGGTAAATGCCAATCCCAGTTCTGAAACAACAGCATACCACTACAAACCCTTTATCCGGTATACAGAAATATTCCTGGGCTATGCAGAAGCCGCCAATGAAGCTTGGGGCCCCAATGGAACAGGTCCCAATGGTTATTCTGCATATGACGTAATCAAGGCAATCCGTAAAAGAGCAGGCATCGGCGTCAACACCACCGACACCTATCTGGAATCGGTGAAGAGCGACAAAGAAAAAATGCGCGAACTGATTCATAACGAAAGACGCATTGAACTCTGTTTCGAAGGATTCCGCTTCTGGGATCTCCGTCGCTGGAAAAAGAACATCACCGAACCGGCGAAGGGGATGAGCATCAGTAACGAGGAGTACAATATCCTGCCACAGGTAGAGAATCGTGCCTACCAGGACTATATGTATTACGGACCCATTCCTTATGGAGAAGTGGTCAAATTCAGCAATCTGCTTCAAAATGAAGGATGGTAAAACAGTTTTGAACTATTAAAAAGATTAACATGAAAAAAATATTCATTATAATGTTTTTGACGGCATGTGTAACCGGATTGTTTACTTCCTGTGAAAATGGGGACTGGGAATTTCCCGATTACGAATATTCGGCCGTATATTTTGCCTATCAGAGTCCCGTCCGCACCATCGTTCTCGGGGAGGATGTGTTCGACACCAGCCTCGACAACGAGTACAAGTGTCAGATCATGGCAACGATGGGAGGGGTCTACTCCAACAAGAAGAATGTGGAAATAGGCATCCGAGTTGACAACTCCATATGCAATAACCTGGTTATCAAAGACACAGAGAAAAGCATCATTCCCATGCCCGCTAATTACTACTCTCTGTCTTCCGACAAAATAACCATTGAAAAGGGAAGCATATTGGGTGGGGTAACCGTTCAGTTGACCGAAGCATTTTTCAACGACCCAAAATCACTGACCACTACTTATGTAATTCCAGTGGTAATGACTGGTGTGGTGAATGCCGACTCCATCCTCTCGGGCAAACCAACGGCAGATAACCCAAGGCGGGGTGTTTCTTCCGACTGGGATGTACAACCCAAAGATTATGTACTCTATGCGGTGAAATACATTAACAAGTATGATGCCAATTACCTTCGCAGAGGAAAAGATGTGATCACCGGCAGCCAGAGCGGAACAAAAATCCGGCATGCACAATACGTTGAGAAAGATGAAGTGATAGACGATATCACCACCCGTTCTCTCAGCACCATTGCGTGGGAACATCAAACCAAAGACATGAACAATATCACCCGCAACAGCGTAATGTTACTTACTTTTAATGAACAGGGCGATTGCACACTTACCTCCGAAACAGATGGCGTGGCCGTCACCGGTACCGGCAAATTTGTCTCCAAAGGTGATAAAAACAGCTGGGGAAATAAAGACAGAGACGTGCTTTACCTCGATTACACTGTCAATTACGGTGATATCCAGTCGGCTACCAAGGACACTTTGGTTGTGCGCGACAGAGGAGTGAAGGCCGAATGGTTTACTCCCGTATTAAAGGATTAAATTGCTTTCCAAAAAAAATTAGATTATGAGACATACAATCAATACTTTAGGAGCGATCTTCCTGATGTTGGCGATGGCCGTTTCGTGTGTGGACGATACAAAACTACTCTTTGAGGTGGAAAAGCCTGAATCGATCATACAGATGGAATACCTCAACGACTATGATGCCCTGAAAACCTACATCGACAGAAGCGCCAACCCCGGTTTCAAACTGGGTGCAGGAGTGACTGCAAGTGAATACAGCAAACAGGGAATGATCTACCGCCTCATCAATTCCAATTTTGATGAGATCACCGCTGGGAATGCCATGAAATATGGTTCCATAGTGAAAGACGACGGTTCAATGGATTTTGGGCAGGTAGTGCAATTTGTGGGAGCAGCCAAGGCAGCAAACACCTCCATCTATGGACATACGCTCGTATGGCATGCTCAGCAAAACAACAAATACCTGAACTCTATTATTGCTGATAAGGAGATAGAGATCGATCCCAACGATGCCAACAATGCCCTACAGGCGACTACGCCAAAGGCCAATGCCAATATCTGGGACTGGCAGCTGAATTATGTTTTACCAACCCCCTTAACGAAGGGAGTGGAATACACCATCAAAATGCGCGTGAAGGCCTCTAAACCCTTTACAGTGGCTTTCTGGAGGACGGACGGTTCTGCAACTAATTATGGGCCTGACATTGCATTTGGCGAAAACTGGGGTGACGCTTCCGTTACTTTCACTCCAACAATGAATGCAACAACCCTTCAGTTCTGTTTCGGTACTTTTGAGGGAGATCTCTTTTTTGACGACATGGTACTAACGGCAACGGGATCAGAAGAAAATCTGATTGAAAACGGATCATTTGATGAGGAGGTATTGAAAGGCTGGAATAAACCGGGCTGGCATGCTTATTCCTTTAAAGTAGTATCGGTAGCGGGCGGTCCTGCTACCTGGTGGACCAACCTGGTGAGCAACAGTGACGTGGAAGGCAACGACCTCTCCTGTTTCTTCGCCACCGAAAAAACAGTCGGCCCCAAAGCTGCCACGATTGGCCCTGCCGGAACGGGAGCCGACGGCGTTGGAAAAGCCATTGTGGTGAAGTCGGGCGATAGTCCGGCGAACAGCTGGGACACACAGTTTTTTGTAAGAGCACCGCGTGTATTCAAAGCGGGTGAAAACTACCGATTCAGCATGAAGATCCGTGCAGAAAAACCCGCTACCGCCACATCACAGGCACATAAGCAACCGGGAGAATATCTGCACTGGGCCATGGTGGGCAGCCCGAGCTTTACAACCGAATGGAAGGAATACAAAAGCTCAGGTCTCATCCAGGGTACGCAGGAGGGGATGAGTACCATTGCTTTCAACCTTTCTGAATTCAAGGAGGCCAACACCTACTATTTCGACGATATCGTGTGGGAGATTGAAGAGTCGGGGAATAAGATACCTCAGACCCCCGAAGAAAAGGCTGATACCCTCACCTGGGCCATGGACAAATGGATTGCCGGCATGATGAATGCAACCGAGGGATATGTGCTTGCGTGGGATGTGGTGAACGAGCCGCTCTCCGGTGCGGATAAGGACGGCGACGGCCTCTACGACCTCCAGTCAGTGAAAAATGTATCGGAAGCAGACGCCAAGAACAACTTCTACTGGCAGGATTACCTGGGGGACAACTATGTACGTACAGCGGTGCAACTGGCCAGGACACATGGCCCGGCAAACATGAAACTGTTTGTCAACGATTATAACCTGGAATCGGACTGGGACGATAACCAAAAGCTGAAGAGCCTGATCAAATGGATCGAAAAATGGGAAGCCGACGGCGTAACGGTCATCGATGGAATCGGTACGCAGATGCACGTTTCCTGCTATGCAAACCCGGCAACACAGGCCAGCAAGGAAGAGCATATCGTGCAAATGTATGAGTTGATGGCGGCAACCGGAAAGCTGGTAAGAATTACCGAACTCGATATGGGATATGTGGATGAAGACGGTAACTCATTGCAAACTGAAGAGATGACCGAAGACCAACATAAGGCAATGGCTGAGTATTACAAGTTCATTGTCCGCAAATATTTTGAGATTATTCCGGTCAGCCAACGTTACGGCATTGCACACTGGTGCCCGACAGACAGTCCCAAAAGTTCCTCCTGGAGAGGAGGTGAGCCGGTAGGTCTCTGGACGGAAGGTGGTAAATACCGTAAACACACCTATGCAGGATTTGCCGACGGCTTAGCAGGTAAATAATCGTGCTTAAATATAATTTAAAGAGGGCAAGGAACTAAAAATGCCTTGTCCTCTTTTTTCATCCAAATCAGCACAAAAAATAAGATACAGTAAATGAGGTACCTATTCATTCTTTTCGCTATTTGCGGCATGCTGCTCACCTCCTGTACTGAACAACTACCAGAGACAGACAAAGAGGAAACAGTGCCGAATCCTCCTGTGACGGCTGAACCCGACCCGGTGTTGCCGAAGCTTCGCATTGAAGGGAGATACCTGAAGAACGAACAGGGCAAGACGATCAATCTGCACGGGTTTGCACAAACCTACAGTCCTTTCTTCAATCAGAATGCATGGAATAACTACGATGTGGCGGGATGCCTCCGGTACAACAAGACGATGATCGACAACATTCTGGCTGCCGGATGGAAGATGAATTTTGTCCGGATGCACATGGACCCTTACTGGAGCGACGATACGAGCAAACCTTCGGTCCGTTACGAGGGACACGAGCGTTTCTCCACCACTCGCTTTAAAAAATACCTGAACGAGGTGTTCATTCCGATGGCCGAATATGCCAATGAAAAGGGTCTCTATGTGGTGTTCCGTCCTCCCGGTGTCAGCCCCGAAAAAATCGCCGTGGGGGATGACTACAACCTGTTTCTTGAGCAGGTATGGAGCATCGTTTCAGCACATCCAAAAATCAGAAACAACACGGGTATCATGTTTGAACTGGCAAACGAACCAATCAATATTCTAGGCCCGGATGGCACATATGCCAGCAATGGACAGGGTCATTTCGACCGGATGAAAACCTTCTGCCAGCGCATTGTGGACAAGATAAGAGAAAACGCAAACAACATTATCTGGGTCCCCGGACTGGCCTATCAATCTTCCTTCAGCGGTTTTGCTGCGAACCCCGTGGAGGGAACAAACATCGGTTACGCCGTACATGCCTATCCCGGCTGGTATGGCAGCGATACCGAAGAAGCAAGCGTGGAGCTGGGCGGCACCATGGGTGGCGGATACGAAAGCTTCCAACGTGGCTGGAATGCACAGGTAAAACCGGTCGCAGACATCGCCCCCATAATGGTGACGGAGATGGACTGGGCACCGGCCAAATACGAAGCCTCCTGGGGCAAAAGCTTTACCGGAACGGTGGGTGGAGCGGGGTTCGGCGCCAATTTCAAATATATTGCCGACATGACAGGGAATGTAAGCTGGCTCCTCTTTACCGAATGCCACCGGCTGGCTGCATTTACCAACAAAGCGGGTACACCGGGACGATACACATTTCTGAACGACCCCGAAGCCTGCCCATGGCCCATCTATCACTGGTTCAGGGAATATGCGGAAGGACAGACAGGTGCAGCCGGAGAATTAACGAATTTACAGCTTGTGGGCGTGAACGACAATTTGCAGATATTGACGGGTGGGGAGCGTTACCTGATCACAGAGGCAACCTTTGCCGACGGTTCCACCCGGCATGTGACCGGAGAAACCCGTTTCCATGTCTCCGACGAGTCGGTGGTGCGCATTGCGGACAACGGCATCATGAGTGCCCTCAAAGACGGAACGGCAGTGGTTACAGCTACCTACACCCCGCCAGGCGGAGTTACCCGGAAAATAACGGTCACCGTCCATGCCACCACCTTCCCGCTGACAGTCGGGATGTTCAACCCTTCCATTTTTGCGACAGGGACGTTCGACGAAGAGACAAAGACACTGATCACCGGCCAGTGGGGCTTTGGTGGATGGTGGTATAACAAAGGCGTTGACCTGTCAGGTTACAAATACCTGGTCGCCGAGCTTGGCAACGACAACAATGCCAGCGTTTCTTTTCGCCTGTTCGATGAAAACAATTATTGGTCACAACCTGCTCTCTACGATTTTAGCAACGGACGAAAAGTCGTGGTTGAGCTTGATAATATGTACAAGCAAATTGGCGGACAGCAGGTAAAACTAAATCCATCGCACATATACATCATCGGGTTCTGGTCGTCAGGTGGAAAACCCATCGTCATCAAAGATGTATATCTCACAGATAAACCAACTTAAAAATAAAATATGAAACGACTTTTTGTGATACCCTTGTTGCTGTTAAACTTTTTCTGTGCCAACAGTAGCACAGAGGAGGAGGGAAAAATAATAAAAGCAACCAACCCCATTATCTGGGCAGATGTTCCCGATGTTGCCATGGTTCGCGTAGGGGACACTTACTACATGAGCAGTACAACCATGCACATGAGTCCCGGAGTGCCCATCATGAAATCAAAAGACCTGGTGAACTGGAAGCTGGTCAGCTATGCCTACGACAGGTTGGCCGACAACGAGAAGCTGCGTCTGGAAAACGGGAAGAATGCCTACGGCGCCGGGTCCTGGGCCAGTAGCATTCGATTTCACAACGGACGCTACTACGTTTCCACCTTTTCCTCCACTTCGGGAAAAACACATGTCTACACCACCGACAACATTGAAAAAGGGGAATGGAAAGAGACTACCTTTGAGCCTGTACTTCACGACAACACACTTTTCTTCGATAACGACGGCAAGGTTTATATGATTTACGGTGCAGGCGATATCCGTATTGCGGAACTTACGGATGAAGTATCCGGGCTGAAGGAAAACGGCATAAACAAGGTAATCATTCCCAATGCCAGCCGGGTAGCATCAGAAAAAGTCGGCCTCCCTGCCGAGGGGTCACAGATGGTGAAACACAACGGATATTATTACCTCTTTAACATCACCTGGCCACCCAACGATATGCGCACGGTGATTGTGCATCGTGCCAAAGAAATCACCGGCCCCTACGAGGGCAAAGTGGTACTGAAGGATCGTGGAATAGCACAGGGAAGCATGATCGATACTCCGGAAGGAGACTGGTATGCCTATATGTTCCGTGATTACGGGGCTGTAGGGCGGATTCCCTATCTGATGCCGATGAAATGGGAAAACGGCTGGCCGGTGCTGGGAGAAAATGGCAACGTCCCCGACACGCTCGACATCCCTGTTAGCGAACAGCTCGGGGTTTGGGGAATCGTTTCATCCGACGAGTTCAACCGGATTGAAGGCGATGCACCCCTGCCCCTCTGCTGGCAGTGGAACCATAATCCTGACGACCGCTACTGGTCGCTCTCCGACTCACCGGGATACCTCCGGCTGACCAGCAGCAGGATCGACAACTCACCCCTGCAGGCGAGAAACATATTAACCCAGCGCACATTCGGACCGGAGAGTGCTGCCTCCACATTCGTTGAAGTTTCCTCCATGAAGAACGGAGATTACGCCGGAATGATTGCCCTGCAGAAGAAATATGCCTTTGTAGGCGTTAAGAAGGAGAAGAACCGCTATACAATTGTGATGATCAACGGTGAAAAAGATGAACCGGTGGAGGTAGCTTCTTTTCCCCTGGAACAGAACGGCGTCCATCTGAAAATCGAATGTGACTTCAAAAACAGGACAGACAAGGCCTACTGCTTCTACAGCCTCGACGGTGTAAACTGGACCGCCATCGGCAATACCCTCCAAATGGCCTATACCCTCCCCCACTTTATGGGTTACCGGTTTGGGCTGATCCATTATTCGACGAAAGAGACAGGAGGATATGTCGATTTTGACTATTATCGGATTGAAGACCGCATCACCGGAAAATGAACAATCCTCAAAACGATCCAGAAATAGATGTTTCAACCTGAACATCCAATTTTGCATGAAACAAGTATGCAACTTGTTACATCTGAGAATATAATTCACTGCGAGTTTCACACAAAAACATTTGAAAATCAACAATTTTAGTTGTATGAAAAATAAGATGCTCCGTATAATTTTGTTATTGAGTTGCATGCAGTTGACTAACTGCGCCTCTGCAGTCCAGAAGCCCTGGGATAAAGGGGCTTTCGAAACCGGCAAGTATCGCAATCTACTCGCCGAGATGGGTTACAAACAACGTGATATAGATGCCAAGCTGGAAGAGGCCTTCCACGACCTGTTTGAGGGACCGCAAAAAATTTATTTTGAAACCGGTGACACGATGGCCTACATCTCCGATATCAAGAACAACGATGTCCGCTCCGAGGGAATGTCGTACGGCATGATGATTGCCGTACAGCGCGACAACAAAGAGATGTTCGACCGCCTCTGGCGCTGGTCAAAGCATTTCATGCAGCACCAGGAGGGACCTTTGAAGGGGTACTTCCGCTGGAGCTGCCGGACAGACGGCACCCCCAACTCACAGGGACCGGCTTCCGACGGTGAATTTTATTACATCACCTCCCTGCTGTTTGCCTCCAACCGCTGGGGCAACGATACCGGTATCGACTATCTCTCGGAGGCACAATTTATCCTCAACAGTTCCATGGACAAAACCGGCGAAAACGGTGTGACACCGCTGATTCATCCCGAACACCAGCTCATCACCTTTGTCCCAACAGGCTATGGAGCCGGCTTCACGGATCCTTCCTATCATGTGCCTGCCTTCTACGAAGTGTGGGCACGATGGGCTGAAGATGGGAGAGCCGACTATTGGAGGGAGTGTGCCCGGATTAGCCGTGCCTACCTGCAAAAAGCCATTCATCCCGAAACAGGGTTGAATCCCGACTATAGCCGCTACGACGGATCCCTCCTCAACAGCGGGCGAATTATTGGCGATGCTTTCCGTTTTGACTCCTGGCGTGTACCCATGAATATCGCCCTCGATTACAGTTGGGCATGTGAAGATAAAGAATGGCAACGGACATATGGCCACAAGATTCAGAATTTCCTCTACGCACAGGGAGTGGACCGGTTCGTGGATCAGTATAATGTGGACGGCACTCCGGTAAGTGAGATTCTGGGTGCGGGCGGATACAAGAAACTGCGCCATTCTCTGGGGCTGGTAGCCAGTTCCGCTGCAGTCTCGCTGGTCTGTTCCCACGATAAGAGCCGTGAGTTTGTGGATCATTTCTGGAACAGCAGCCATGAACCCTATGACGACGGCTACTTCGATGCCTATTATGACGGATTGTTGCGGTTGTTTGCATGGATGCACCTGAGTGGCAACTATCGGATTATATCCCCGGCTAACGGGCTGTAAAAGGAAGAAATATATGAACTGCAAGAGAATCATGACCTTGGTTGCTGTTGTGGGATGTATCTTCTGTAGAATGAGTGCTACAGAAGATTTCATCACCTCGCAAAAAAACAACAACACCATCACCTTGTGTGAAACCGGCAGGATTGCTTCTATCTTGCTTTACCCCGACGCCGATAAAGGTATTAAGCGGGCAGTAAGTGATTTGCAAAGCGATTTCGAAAAAGTTACCGGCCACAAACCAAATCTGATCAGCTCATTTACTCCCGATCAGATGACGCTGGTCATTATCGGCACTGTGGGTACAGGTTCTGCTATCGACGAGTTGATACGGCTGAAAAAAATTGATGCTGCGAAGCTGAAAGGAAAGCGTGAGATGTTTTTCATTGAAACGGTAGCAAACCCCTGTGAGGGGGTTACGGAAGCCATAGTCATCGCCGGCAGCGACAAAAGGGGAACCATCTTCGGGATTTATGAATTTTCGAAACAGCTGGGCGTATCACCTTGGTATTACTGGGCAGATGTCCCGGTAGATAAAAAAGAACAACTCTATTTTCAAAAAGGAGTTTATACCGACGGGGAGCCGACAGTGGCATACCGGGGCATTTTCCTCAACGACGAGGCTCCATCCCTGAGCGGATGGGCAAACGCCACCTTTGGCGGGTTTAACAGCGCCTTTTATGAGAAGGTGTTCGAACTGCTTCTACGCCTGAAAGGCAACTTCCTATGGCCGGCAATGTGGGGCAGTGCTTTTTACGACGACGATCCGCAAAACGGAGTGCTGGCGAATGAGATGGGAATTATCATGGGTACCTCACACCACGAACCCATGGCAATGGCACAAACAGACTGGCACCGGTATGTGCAAAGAAACAAATTACCCAAAAACTGGGACTACAACCTAAATGCTGAAACACTGAAGCAGTCATGGAAATACGGCATACAACGGAGTAGGGACTGGGAAAAGATCGTCACCGTCGGCATGCGGGGTGACGGTGACGAAGCCATGGAAGAGAGCGTGAACATTGCACTGCTGGAGAAGATTGTAAAAGATCAACGAAAGATTATTGAGGGGGTTACCGGTAAGAAAGCAAGCCTGACACCACAGGTATGGGCATTGTACAAAGAGGTGCAGGATTACTATGACCACGGGATGAGAGTACCGGACGATGTGACGCTGCTCTATTGCGACGACAACTGGGGCAACATACGCAAGCTACCCTCCATACATGCCAAACCCAGAGAAGGCGGATATGGTATTTATTATCATTTCGACTACGTGGGGGCTCCACGCAACTCCAAATGGATCAACATAAGCCCTGTTCAACGCATCTGGGAACAGATGAACTTGGCTTACGAGCACGGTGTAGACAGGCTCTGGATTGTAAACGTTGGAGACCTCAAACCCATGGAGTATCCCATCAGTTTCTTCCTCGACATGGCCTGGGACCCAAATCGGTTTAACCCGAAAAATCTAATGAACCATACAAAACAATGGGCTGCCCAACAATTTGGCACATCGCATGCTGAAGAAATTGCCCGCATCCTCACCTACTACGCGAAATACAACAGGAGAGTTACACCGGAACTGTTGAACGAACGTACCTACAGTCTGGAAAACTACGGTGAGTTTGAAAGAGTGGTAAACGAGTACCGTGCCCTGGCTCTCGATGCATTCAGGCTATATGCTCAATTGCCAGATAAATACAAGGATGCCTATTACCAGCTGGTGCTCTACCCGGTCAATGCCTGCAGCAACCTCTACGAGATGTATTACGCTGTGGCGATGAACCGGCAGCTGGCAGCACAAAAAGATTTGCGGGCCAACCGGTATGCCGACGTGGTGAAAGAGTGCTTTGTCCGCGACTCGCTGTTGCAGGTGGAGTACAACACAGCCATTGCCGGCGGAAAATGGATGCACATGATGGATCAGACCCGCATCGGCTACTTCTCCTGGCAGGAGCCGCCTCGCAACATCATGCCCCGGGTTACCCGTGTCACCCCGGAGGAGGCTGACTTTGACAAAATATATCTGGAACAAAACGGGTATGTCTCCATTGAGGCGGAGAATTTCACCCGCTATCAGGATGCCGGCGACATCCACTGGGAGGTGATTCCCCACTTCGGCAAAACCCTCTCCGGCATAACCACCTTACCACAAAATGGCTACCCCTCTCCCGGTGAGAATCTTTACCTGGAGTATGACATCGTCTTTGAAACCACCGGGGAGATAGAGCTACAGCTGTTGCTGGCCCCCACCCTGAATTTCAACGATAACAAAGGTTTGCGCTACGAGGTTTCCTTCGACGGTGAGACGCCGCAGCGTATCAACTTCAATGGCCATTATCGCGGTGAGCTGGGACAATGGCAGGCTGAACACCTCATCAGATCTGCCACCACCCACACCATCGACACCCCGGGCATTCACACCCTCCGTTATCGCGTGCTGGACCCGGGGATCGTATTGCAGAAAGTCCTGATCAACACCGGCGGATTGAAACCCAGCTACCTGGGCCCCCCGGAAAGTAACCGCAAGATCCCGGACAAGATGAACCGGTGAAACAAATGAGTAAACATAAAATGATTGTATCACATAATAATTTAACATTGATGAAGAATTTACGATTTTCTCCAAAAAACAAGAAGTTAATTTTACTGAGTATCACGCTGTTCATCTTTTCCACTGTTGTGGGATTGGGACAAAACAACCCTTACCCGCAGAGCAAGGCACAAAAAAAGTTCGTACACCATGGAGCGGGAAACCCTTATCTTCCGCTCTGGGAGCATCTGCCCGATGGGGAACCCCGTGTTTTTGAAGATCCCGACAATCCAGGCAGATACCGCGCTTACATCATTGGTTCACACGATGTGCGGTTTACCAGTTACTGCGGTCCGGACATCAGGATCTGGTCGGCACCTGTGGAGGACCTTTCCCTGTGGCGTGACGAAGGTCCTGTATTCACCTATACTGTCAACGATCAATGGGACGTGATGTATGCTCCGGACCTGGTGGAAGTGAAAAAGAAGGATGGCACAAAAGAGTATTACCTCTATCCGCACAGCCGCGGACCACGCAGGGAAGCAATGGTCGCCAAAGGAAGCCGGCCCGACGGACCTTTTACCCCCATTAATCTGACCGAAGACGGCACAAGAACCGTCGAGGGTAGCATTCTGGGCTTTGACCCTGCTGTTTATGTTGAATATGTAACCGATCCGAATGATCCGGATTATGAGATCGGCTTCAGAGCGTACGCATACTGGGGTTTTCAAAGATCATTGGCAGCCCAGCTGGATCAGAATACCATGTATTCACTCAGGCCGGGGACAGAAGTAATCAGCTACTTCATTCCTGCCAGTGCAAGATACGGCGTGATACGCGATCCTGAGGGCACCAAATACCCACAGATATTTCCTGATCAGGATCTCAAAACATTTAACTTTTTTGAAGCATCCTCCATCCGCAAAGTGGGGAACAAGTTTATCACAGTTTTTAGCGGATATTCCGGGCCGGAATACGGTGTGGGTAGCTCCAACTCTACGCTGCGCTATGCCGTGGGCGACTCGCCGTTGGGTCCCTGGAGGAGCGGCGGCGTGTTGGTCGACTCCAGAGCACCGGTGTTGAACAAAGATGGATCGGCCATTGAAACATCCTATGCCGGTCACAACACACATGGCAGCATCGAATTGATCAACGATCAGTGGTATGTCTTTTATCACAGGCCTCCAAGAGGTTTCGGATTTGCACGACAGGCAATGGTGGCACCCCTCACCGTGAACTGGGATGAAAAACCGGTGTCGGAAGGAGGAATGGTCACCATCAGAGCATACGATCCTTATGCCAGCGACCATGTCTGGAACGTCAAAGACAGCAAGGGTAAAGAATACAAGGGAGCAGAAGTCACCTCGGAAGGATTTCACCTCTACGGCCTTGACCCCTATCAATACTACTCGGCCGGATATGCGTGTTATCTGTCCGATAGTGGTATCCAACAGGATTCATGGGATATCTGGGACAATCATATGCCCATTGGCAACGTGAAGAACGGCCATATCATTGGCTACAAGTATTTCGGTTTTGGCGGACTCAAAAAAGATACTAAGGGGCTGAAAGCCTTCAAGGGTACCCAAAAAGGAAACAAAACAGCCTTCAACCTGTTTCTGACACCCAAAACATCGAAATCGTTCAAGGTCAACGTGTGGCTCGATGGTCCGTGGGAGAACGAAACCTGGAAAGGAACAAAAATTGGGGAAATTGTTGTCCCTGCTAACGCAGTGCAGGAAACGACCCAATTTACAGTAGATGTATCCCGGTTTGTGGATCATCTTGATAAAAAGCATGCCATCTTCCTGGTAGCAGAAGGGGAAGGGTCGACAGAACTCTTCGACTTAATTGGACTGGGTTTCAGCGCAAAGAAGAAGAAGCTCACTCCGCCGGTGGTTCCATCAGTCACCATTGCAGTGAATGGCAAAAAAGTGGAGCTCCCCAAAACACCGGTTAGGTCCACCAATGCCAATGGCATTGTGGGATACAATCAGTACGAAACCACCTTCAAGCTTCCTTTCGGAACAGGAAACGCTCCCACGGTTACTGCCTCGTCGGACCACAAGAAGGTAAAAGTGAACATAACGCAGGCTGATTCACCCACAGGCACTGCCAGTGTCGATTTTGACTTCAACGGTGTTGTCAAAACATACCGGATTGCATTTACAAACGACTAAGGAGGGGATATTGTTGGTCCCGGCAACGGACAATCCGCTACAAAAGTCAAAGCATGCAATTGAAATAATTTAAGTTTACACAAAACACACAAAACTATGCGTACAAAAATATTGTTTCCGTTAGCCAGTCTCGTCATCATCCTGATGAGTGCAGGCTGTTCAGGTAAAAAAGCCGCAACGGCAGAAAACAAAGAGGAACTGCATGTTTACCTTTGTCTGGGCCAGTCGAATATGGAGGGACATGTGCGCTTCACTGCCGAAGACACCATCGGCATCGACGAACGTTTCAGGGTACTCCAGACAATCGATTGTCCCGATCAGGGACGGACAAAAGGGGAGTGGTACAAAGCCACTCCTCCCCTGGTGCGTTGTCATACCGGCCTCGGGCCTGTCGACTTTTTTGGAAGGGCAATGACCGCTGTACTTCCCTCTCACATCAGGGTGGGAGTAATCAACGTAGCAGTAGGAGGTTGTAAAATTGAGCTTTTCGACAAAGATAACTATCAGGATTACGTTTCCACCTCACCCGGCTGGCTAAAGAATATGGTGGCCGAGTATGATGGAAACCCCTATCAGCGCCTGGTGGATATGGCCAATGTTGCCCAACAAAAAGGAGGCATCATTAAAGGGATCCTGCTGCATCAGGGAGAATCCAACACCGGCGACAAAGAGTGGCCCCAAAAGGTGAAAAAAGTGTATGACAGCCTCCTTGAAGATGTGGGACTCCCCCCCAACTCGATTCCTCTGCTCGCAGGGGAGGTGGTGCATGCCGATCAGGAGGGGGTCTGTGCATCGATGAACGAAATCATTCAGACGTTGCCCGAAGTAATACCCTACAGTTATGTCATCTCTTCCGCAGGATGTAAGGCAGGGCCGGACCGGCTGCACTTCTCCAGCGAAGGCTACAGGATGCTGGGTGAGCGTTATGCTAAACAGATGCTTGTCATCCTGAACAAGTAAGCTAAAAAAGAATTGTGCGCAATAAACTTAATTTTTTAAAATGTCCTTTTATAAATCCACATTGCTGCTTATCGGCTATTTTACACTACTTTCGTTTACCTCTCCAGAAAAATTTCCGTATAGTGATACCGGCAACCAGGTTAACATACAGATAGACGGAGGCGTACTGACCCTTGAACCGCTGAACGACAATGCCCTCCGCATCAGATACCGGCAACCGGGTGCAGATCTATACCCGGAAGATATTGTCTATACGGAATCGGTTGCGACGCCCCCATATAAGGTCAGAGAAGATACGGAAGCGATCAGACTGGTAATGAATAAGATCACTGCAGTTTATAACAAGAAAAAAAACATCCTTTCTTTTCTGGACCATAAGGGAAATGTGATACTGAAAGAAAAAGCCGGAGGGCGCATCATGGTGCCGGACACCCTTGATCAAATCCCGGTGTTTAATGTTACGCAACGGTTTATCTCACCACCGGACGAATATCTGTTTGGAACCGGGCAATTTCAGGACGGACACCTGAACATCAAGGGCCTGCCCCGAAGGCTCACGCAGGTAAACAGCCAGATATCTGTCCCCTTTATTCTTTCTAATAAAGGATACGGCCTTTTATGGAACAATTACGGGCTTACAGAATTCAATCCTGCTGAAAACGCCCTGCCGCTGATACGCAATCATGACCGGACGGAGACCTTTACAGTAGACGCTACAGGTACGAGCGGCAACAGACGTGAGACCAGGAATATGAATCGCTTTACGGCCACACTGAATGTTCCCGCTGCCGGCAGGTATGCTCTGCTGCTCGATGTGGGACAACCGATGGCCCGCAAGCATCACCTTGTCATTGACGGCGACACATTGGTGGATGTGAATAATATCTGGCTGCCCCCCACAACTTCCCTTCTCGCTGAACTTACGGCAGGCAGGCACGAGGTTACCGTTGAGGGAGAACAGAATGACCGTCCTATGCTTTTCTGGAGAGCTGTTTCCGATGAGACCGTATTCTTTTCCCCGGTGGCTCAAGCTCTCGATTATACCGTCTTTGCCGGTTCCGGAGATGAGGTCATTGCCAGTTACCGGGAGTTGACAGGACCAGCACCAATGCTGCCACTCTGGGCATTTGGCTATATTCATTGCCGGGAACGTTTTCACACACAGGAGGAACTGCTGGAAAATGCACGCACCTTTCGCAGTAAGGGTCTACCCGTCGATGTGATTGTACAGGACTGGCAATACTGGGGAAAACATGGCTGGAACGCCATGCGCTTTGACGAGGATCGTTATCCCGACCCGGCCGGCATGGTGCGCCAGCTGCATGACATGAACATGCGCATGATGATTTCTGTCTGGTCGAAAATCGACAAACAGTCCCAGCTGGGCAAAGAGATGGAGGAAAAGGGGTATTACATTCCTGGCAGTGAATGGATTGACTTCTTCAACCCCGAAGCAGCCTCCTTCTACTGGAAAAACTTTGCTGAAAGACTGGTTCCCTACCAGATAGATGCCTGGTGGTTGGATGCTACTGAACCGGAAAATGATGATCTGCAGAACAGAAAAATTCTCAACGCCACCCTGCCAGGAGAACTCTTGCGTAATGTCTATCCACTCTATGTGAACAGGACGGTTTATGAAGGACTGCGTAAAGATGATCCCGCACAGAGACGCGCCTTCATTCTCACCCGAAGCGCTTTTTCCGGCATGCAACGGTATGCCACGGCCACCTGGTCGGGAGACGTGGGACATGATTGGGAGACGTTGCGGCGCCAGATCACCGCAGGACTGGGACAGATGAGTACCGGTCTTCCCTGGTGGACTTATGATGCGGGTGGTTTTTTCCGACCCGGCGACCAATATTCCAACCCCGGCTATCACGAACTATTTATCCGCTGGTTCCAGACCGCCACCTTTTTTCCTTTGCTAAGGGTACACGGATACATGAGCAACACAGAACCCTGGCGATATGGCGAAGAAGTGGAAAAGGTGGTTTCGAAATTTCTGGATCTGCGTTACCGGCTGCTCCCTTATATTTACTCGGAATCATCGCGTGTCAGCTTCAACGGTTCCACGCTGATGCGTCCCCTGGTGATGGACTTTGCTCATGACCGGATAGCGCTGGAACAAAAACATCAGTTTATGTTCGGCCCATCGATCCTTGTGGTACCGATCACCGAACCAGGAACCAAACAGTGGTCTCTGTATCTTCCTGCGCATAAGAAAGGGTGGATTGACTTCCGAAGCGGAAAAAAGTGGCAGGGAGGAGTGAATGTGGAGATTCCGGTCGACCTCTCCTCCATTCCGTTATTTGTCAAAGCAGGCTCCATCATCCCGATGGGTCCCGTCAAACAATTCACGTCTCAGCATACCGACGACCCAGTGGAGATTCGGATCTATCCTGGCGGAGACGCCAGCTTCACACTCTATGAGGACGAAGGGAATAATTACCACTACGAACAGGGGCAATATAGTACCATTGAGCTGCAATGGAATGATGCGGAAGCCACCTTTACAGTCGGAGACAGAAAAGGTGCTTTTCCCGGGATGGAGCAAACCAGGAGTTTCCGGCTGGTACGGGTAGATCCTGTCAACACCACAGAGAACGGCAAGACTGAAAAAGGTGTCACAATCGACTATTCCGGAAAACAAAAAAGTATACGATTAAATTGAAAGAATAAGGAAAAATTAAATGCAACGATTTATACAACTGGCACTCTTACTTGCCTTCATCACACCCTGTGCAAACGGTCAGAGCCATGTTGCCTCACCAAACGGGAAGATCACGGCCGAGGTACATGTCACAAAGGGGAACGCATTTGGCCAGCCTTCCCTGACCATCACCTACAACAATAATGGCAACAACCATACACTCTTTGAAAATCTGCTCACGGGACTCAAAACAGACAGCCAGAACCTGACCGACAGCATGAGGCTTATTTCTGCTTCATCCCCTTCGGAGGTCGTGGAAGAGTACACCATGATTACCGGTAAAAAAAGACTCTGCAGCAACCACGCATTTGAACGGATATACAGTTTCGAAAACCCAAAAGGTGAAACGATGGATCTCATTGTACGAGCTTACAACGATGGCGTTGCCTTCCGGTACCGGTTTAGCAGCATCGCGGAGCAGGAAAAAATTGCGGAGGAAGCGACCACCTATCCAATTGCGGAGGGAATCAAACGATGGAGCCAACCCAGCCGGATCGACTACGAAGGATTCTACACACTCACCCAAAGCGGGATTTCCGAACCGGAAACTCTCCAGCAAAGGAGCAACAGCCATTGGTCTTATCCAATGCTGCTGGAACCGGCCGACTCCATCTTTGTCCTGATCACCGAAGCAAATATACAGCGGGGGCAGTGCGGATCGCAACTGAACAATGCCGCCAACAGCAGCGCATATCGCGTACTGCTGGCCGACAAGGCACTTCCCGTCCGGGGTACATGGTTGTCGCCATGGCGGGTGTTGATCATCGGAAGTCTGGCTGATATTGTCGAGTCAACGCTGGTTACAGATGTATCGGAACAATCAAAAGTAGCCGACACCGGCTGGATCAGCCCGGGGCCTGTAGCCTGGATATACTGGGCTTACAACAATGGATCGAACGATTACCAAATTGTAAAGAAGTATATCGATCTGGCCGCAGAGATGAACTGGCCTTACAACCTGATCGACTGGAAATGGAATGAGATGCGCAACGGCGGCACTGTCAATGATGCTGTACAATATGCAGCTGCAAAGGGGATCAAAACCCTGTTGTGGTACAACTCATCTACCAGCTGGAATGGTGAAGGGGCACCGGGTCCCCTGTATGTACTGAACGGAAAAGAGAGCAGGATCAACGAATACCGGAAACTGAAAGAGATGGGCGTATCCGGCATCAAGGTCGACTTCTTCAACGGCGACGGACATGAGGAGATGAATTACTACATCGACCTGCTGGAAGACGCTATCGACCACAGGCTCTTGATCAACTTCCATGGTGCTACACTCCCACGGGGATGGCAAAGGACCTACCCCCATATGATGACCGTGGAGGCGGTTTACGGAGCAGAATGGTACAACAACAGGCCGATCCTGACAGACAGGGCAGCAAAACACAATACAACGCTGCCTTTCACCAGGAACGTGGTGGGCCCGATGGATTATACTCCCGGCACCTTTAGCGATTCTCAGCATCCTCACATCACCTCCCACGGTCATGAGTTGGCACTGACAGTTGTTTTCGAGTCGGCACTGCAACACATGCCGGACCGTCCTGAATCCTATTGTTCCCTTCCGGAACCTGTCAAAGAGTTTCTCTCCAGTTTGCCAACATCGTGGGATGAGACAAAGCTGCTCGCCGGCTACCCGGGTGAGTCGGTCGTGCTGGCACGACGAAAAGGACATACCTGGTATATTGGCGGACTCAACGGCACCGATGCACCCCAGACACTGTCTTTCCGGACAGCCGTGTTGTCCGGGACAAACAAAACAATCACCCTTTTCAAAGACGGGGCCGAAGAAAGGAGTTTCACAATTGAAGAGGGATCCAACCTGTCTGATTTCCCTGCCATCATAGGAGTGGATTGTGCGCCTCGTGGTGGGTTTGTAGCAATAATCAAATAAATACAACAACATATCTTATGAACAGGATACACTTATTTTTCTCGACACTGTTTTTCCTTTTTTCGATTCATCTACCGGCACAGGAGCTGAAGTTGTGGTACAACACACCGGCTTCCGTTTGGGAGGAAGCCCTCCCGTTAGGTAACTCAAGGCTGGGAGCAATGGTCTACGGCTCTCCACAGCGAGAAGAAATACAACTGAACGAAGAGACCATCTGGGGAGGATCGCCCCACCGAAACGACAACCCCAAAGCAGCCAATGCATTACCGGAAGTGCAGAAGTTAATTTTTCAGAAAAAAAACGGTGAGGCCGATAAACTGATCAACGAAACTTTTTTTGGCGGTCCCCATGGTATGCCTTACCAGACTGCCGGCAGTCTGTTGCTCCATTTTGAAGATCACCAGGATGTGCGGGACTATTACCGGGAACTCGACCTGAACAAAGCTGTCGCCACCACCCGGTATACGGTTAACGGTGTTACCTTCACACGAGAACTGTTTTCCTCCTTTGCCGATGATGTGATCATCATGCGCCTTACGGCTGACAAAAAAAGGAGTCTCAATTTTGATGCTACCTACCAGAACCCTTCGCAACACTCTGTCGAAAAGAGGGACAACAGGCTGGTGCTTAGAGGCCGGGGGGGCGACCACGAAGGCATCCCGGGCAAAATTGACTATGAAATACATACAGGAATTGAGCAGAAAGAGGGAAAGGTGGAAGTCATCGGGAACAGAATCCGTGTGACCAATGCAACGGAAGCGATTGTATATATCTCAATTGGCACCAACTTCCGCGATTACAACGCACTCGACAGGGATCCTGCCACAACGGCATCCGGGTTGCTGGAAGCTGCCTCAAAGAAGAAGTATCAGGATGCCTTGAAAAGACATATCAACCTTTATAGCAGACAGTTTCACCGTTTCAAACTCGATCTGGGCCAGTTGCACCACAACACTGCGATGACAACAACGCAAAGAATCGCTGCCTTCAAGGAAACACAGGATCCGGCGTTAGTGGCGTTGCTGACCCAATTCGGCCGCTACCTGCTCATCTCCTCTTCTCAACCTGGGGGACAACCGGCAAACCTGCAGGGCATATGGTGCAACTCCATCTATCCGGCATGGGACAGCAAATACACGCTCAATATCAATGCCGAAATGAATTACTGGCCGGCAGAAGTGACCAATCTGTCAGAGACCCACGAACCACTGTTCCGGATGATTGAAGAGTTGAGTCACACCGGTCAACAAACCGCTCGAACCATGTACAATGCCGACGGGTGGGTGGTACACCACAATACCGACCTGTGGAGAATCACCGGACCGGTGGACTTTGCTGCTGCGGGGATGTGGCCTACCGGAGGTGCCTGGCTTTGCCAGCATCTGTGGGAACATTACCTGTTTACGGGCAATAAAAAACTTTTAGACAGATATTTCCCTGTGATGAAAGGGGCTTCCGACTTTTTCCTTTCCACACTGATAAAACATCCCGATAATGGATGGATGGTGGTGAGCCCTTCCGTGTCGCCGGAACAAGGTCCCGTGACGGCAGGCACCACGATGGATAACCAGCTCCTCTTTGATCTTTTTACGCGTACAGCGACAGCAAACGATCTTCTGGGCAGGGATCCACAATACAGCAGGCAGTTGCGGGATATGGCAGACAAGCTGCCTCCCATGCAGATTGGCAAACATTCCCAGCTACAGGAGTGGTTGGAAGATGTGGACGACCCCAAAAACGAACACCGCCATGTCTCTCATCTATATGGTCTCTATCCGGGGAATCAGATTTCCCCCTATACCACCCCGGAACTGTTTGATGCTGCAAAAATGTCGCTGATTTATCGCGGTGATCAGGCTACAGGCTGGTCCATCGGCTGGAAAGTAAACCTCTGGGCCCGCCTTCTTGATGGAAATCATGCCTACAAAATCATACAAAACATGCTGACACTGGCCGGCGCCGGCGAACACAGGAATGGAAGAACCTATCCCAACCTGTTCACAGCACACCCTCCCTTTCAGATCGATGGAAATTTCGGACTAACGGCAGGTGTGGCTGAAATGCTTGTACAGAGTCACGATGAGGCCGTTCACCTGTTGCCGGCACTGCCGGAGGTATGGGACAACGGCTCTGTTTCGGGCATTCTTGCCCGCGGAGGGTTTGAAGTAAGCATGCAATGGAAGGAGGGTGAAATGCAACAGGCCACATTTATCTCAAAGCTAGGAGGGAACCTGCGTATCCGCTCCTATGTACCACTGGAAGGGAAGGGGCTTGTAGCTGCCTCGGGCAAAAACCCAAATCCCCTTTTTCAAAAAGCAGCGGTAAAAGCGCCCCTGATCAGTGAAGAGGCTGTTGTGGCTGAAAATAGTAATCTACGGAAAGTATATGAGTACGATCTTATGACGGATGCGGGAAAAAAGTATCGCATAAGAAAAGAGCAACGGTGAATTCGCACACCGGTCACCACAAACAAAAAAGACAAACAAGATGAAACACAGAACACAGGTTAACAACACCATAAGGCAGACTGTCGTCAGCAGTTGCCTGCTGGTTCTTTTTACCATCCTTTCGCCGGCCCAAATCCCGGGCAGAGCCAACGAGCAGCCTATTTATCTCAACACCTCCTACACATTTGAAGAGAGAGCGGCTGACCTTGTCTCGCGACTAACACCAGAGGAGAAACAGACGCTGCTGGGAAACACCATGTCACCGGTACCCCGCCTGGGTATCAACAAATACGATGTGTGGGGCGAGGCACTACACGGGGTAGTAGGCCGAAACAACAATGCCGGGATGACTGCCACCTCATTTCCCAACAGCATTGCCGTGGGCAGCACCTGGGATCCGGAACTGATTCAAAAAGAGGCTTCCGTGATTGCAGATGAGGCTCGGGGATTCAACAATGAGCGAATCTTCACTCTCACCTACTGGTCACCCGTAATTGAACCGGCCAGAGACCCACGCTGGGGCCGTACCGCCGAGAGCTACAGCGAGGACCCCTTCCTGGTTTCCGCACTGGCAAGTGGCTTTGTGAAAGGGATGATGGGCGATGATCCCAGGTATCTCAAAACGGTGCCGACCGGCAAGCACTATATTGCCAACAACACCGAGTACAACCGTCATAACGGCAACTCGGAGCTCGATGAACGGGATATGCGCGAGTTCTATCTCAGCCCCTACAAGTCGCTGATTGAGAAGGAGAATCTCCCTTCCATCATGACGGCTTACAATGCCGTAAACGGAACACCGGTATCTGCCAGCATCTTCCTGGTCGACTCCATTGCCAGAAAGACATACGGAATGAAGGGTTATGTGACGGGCGACTGTGGGGCGATCTCCGATATCTTTCAGGGTCATCACTTTCTGAAAGACGGTGTTGAGGCTACTGCCGCCGGCCTGAAGGCCGGGGTAGATTCGGATTGTGGTGGAGAATACCAGAGCAATGCCCTGGAAGCATTGAACCGTGGGTTAATCACCATGGCTGATATTGACAGGGCATTGATCAACATGATCACCATCCGCATGCGGCTGGGCGAGTTTGATCCCCCCGCTATCGTGCCCTATTCCAGGCTCAGGCCAGATATCATCAACGATCCAGCACACAACGACCTGGCCCTGGAAATTGCCACAAAAAGTCCTGTGCTGCTGAAGAATGAGACAGTGACCGCCACCGGTACGAAAGCACTCCCCCTCCGACCCGACAAGATTCGTACGATTGCGGTGCTGGGACCACAAGCCGACAGGGTGGAGCTGGGTGATTACTCCGGTCCGGTGGAGAAGCACTTGAGTATTTCTCATCTGCAGGGACTCCACAATTATATCAGAGAGCACAACCTGCCCATCGAACTGTTTTACGCAGAAGGCGGTAACACCAGCCGAAGAACAGACTTTTTTGTACTGCGTAGCTTTATCACCCGCAAAAACAATGGAGAAAGCCAGGAGTATAACGCCACCGCCTTCGATGCCGCTGCTCCCGGAATCATTGCCACGGAGAGGTTCGGAAATTTGACACTACAGGGAATCAAAGACGGTGATTGGACAGCTTACCACAACATCGACATGACGCGTCTGGATTCGCTCATCCTAAATCTGAACGTGGCACAAAACGGCGGGATCCTGGAGGTGAGAGTAGGTGCAGCCACCGGCAACATCATTGCTTCACAAACCATTGAGAGTCCGGCGGGTGCTCGCTCATTCGGGAGAGGAGTGACGATCCCGGTAAAGGTGAACACACTGGGGATTGCAGGCCCTCAGGATCTTTATTTTGTATTTCGGGAACCGCAATCCGAGTCGATCAGCCGGGAGGCGCTTGAGAAGGTGGCCGCTGCCGATGTGGCAATCATTTTTGTTGGGACCGATCAAAATACCGGCAGAGAAGAATCGGATCGGTTTTCGCTCTCCCTACCGGGAAATCAGATACAACTGATTCAATCGGTAGCGTCGGTGAACCCCAACACCATCGTGGTGATGCAAACAATGGGTATGGTGGAGGTGGAAGAGCTCAAACAGAATCCGAACATTCCCGGCATGATCTACACCGGCTACAACGGACAGGCGCAAGGTACGGCCATGGCACAAATTCTCTTCGGAGCGGTCAATCCCGGCGGCAAGAGCAGCGTCACCTGGTACCGGTCCGTAAAGGATTTACCCCAGTTCGGTGACTATACGCTGAGGAGCGATGCAAACAAAAACGGCAGGACCTACTGGTATTTCGACAAAGAGGTCTCTTACGAGTTTGGTTATGGGCTCTCTTACACTTCATTTGAATACAAGGATTTTACCATCAACAAAAAAGAAATCACCCCCTATGACCGGATCACCATCACCACAGATGTCACCAACAGCGGAGAGATGGATGGCGACGAAATTGTACAGGTCTATCTGAAAACACCCGATGCAGGGGTAAAGGGACGTCCCCTCAAGCGGTTGAAAGGATTCAAAAGAGTCACTATCCCTGCGGGACAGACCAGAACTGTCTCCATCGACATCGACTGTGCCGATCTGTGGTACTGGGATGAAGTGAACAACAGCATCACATTCGAGCAGGGAACCTATACTTTCGAAATCGGAGCCTCCTCGCGGGATATCAGAGGCAGCGTGGAAGCGGTGATGGAGGGACAATTCAGAGCTACACTGGAAACAGTCGTTGCCGAATCGGACAAGATGATCCTGCAACCGGGAGAGACTGCCCAAACCCGCCTGTCTGCCACATTAAAAGACGATAGCTTTGTCGCACCCGATCAGCTGCAAATCCGCTACAAAAGCAACGACCCATCGGTGGTGAGCGTCGACAGCGATGGAAAGATCACGGCTCACCGTGCCGGCGTTGCCTCCATCTTTGCCTATGCTACCTACAACGGCACCACAGCATCTGACAGTTATCCGGTCAAGGTGATCCCCGACCTGACACCCGCATCTATCAAGGTGAACGGAAAACCACTTAAGGTATTCGACCCGGAGGTGAAGGCATACAGCTTCCTGATGAAGGAGCGGTCGGCCCTTCCGTTGGTGGAAGCGATGGCTGCAAGTGAAACAACAGGAGTGGAGGTTGAACAGGCCACAGCAGTACCGGGTACGGCCATCGTACGTTTTGTAGACTATCAAACGAGGGAGGCTAACAGCTACTATCTGAATTTCGACCACTCCTCTGTGAGTGATGACTTCAACGAAATCCAACTTGGCACACAATGGGAGTGGATCAGAGAAAACAGCAACAACCATTCCTTCACATCCCATCCGGGATCGCTCACCATCACCACCGAGAAGGGGGATGTCTCCGAAAACAGCAACGATGCTCGCAATTTGCTTTTGCAAAGTGCCAACAACGACTGGACGATAGAAACAAAACTGAACTGCTCCCGGGTACCGTCACAACCCGAAAATGCAGGGATTATTGCCTGGCAGGACGATCATAACTTTGTCAAGCTGATGCTCCGAGCGGTGATCAAAACCACACGCCAGAGAGATGTACAGCCGGGAACCATCGACATGCTGGTAGAAGAGAACGACATTGCCCGGTCGGTAGCCTCGATAGACCTGAAGGAGATGATTACCGCCGATCAGCCTCTATACCTCAGGCTCAGCAAAAAGGGTGCGTTGTACACCGCCTATTATTCACTAAACGGAAAAGAGTATCATTTGCTGGGGAGCGCCGATGCCATGCTTCGCGATATCAAAGCCGGCCTGATTGCCTGTGACGGCATCATCACCCAGAGCATGACCAGCACCTTCTGGTTTGATTCTGATACAACCAAACCGGATACGCCCTTTGATGTTTCTTTCGATTACTTTAACATCCGAAATGAAGGCATTGCGTATGATCGGATGAAAAAATGAATCTGCAAAAAGAAGGGTGCTCTGTTTCACAAGAATCCATGAGCCTTTATTTTTTTAAACAATTTTTATTATCTTTGAAGGCTGCATCTGCAGCCTTCCGTGTGTGTAATGTTGTCTTCAGAGAAAATGTACATGGCATCCGGGCTATAGGTTTAGTATTTACAAATTGAAACTGCCAATGAAAACCAAATTAGTATTTGTCGTTTACATACTTACCATATTTTTCAGCTATTCCTCAAATGTGAAATTTTATGATATCAACAGCATCCATGGAATCAGCATGAGAGAAGTGGCCTCTGTATGCAAAGACAAGAACGGATTTATCTGGGCATCCTCAAAAACCGGCGTGCTCCGGTTGACGGACAGCAGCAGCCACTCCTATCAGTTACCTTATGAAACACCCAATATCATACACACAAAGCTCCTGTATGAAAAGGATTCGCTGCTGGCATATACCAACAACGGACAAATTTTTTATTATAACGCCATTTTCGATCGGTTTGACTTGTTGATAGACATTCGCAAGCCACTGAATGACAGCCATCTGGTATTAAACCGAATCGTCGTCGACAACAACGGATCCATTCTGATTGCCTCCTCCACAGGGCTGTATAAATACCAGGAAAACAGTCTGATACAGCTAGGAAAAGGGAAATATGCAGATGTACATGATTTGGTATGGTACGATGAGAACCATCTTTTGATCGGTACCAATAACGGATTCTGGCTGATGAACATTCACTCTCTCTCTGATCAGCAAATCTTCAAATACGGGGACAACAATGCAATAAAAGTAACCAAACTCTACTACGACAAAACGAATGAAATGTTGTGGGTAGGGACAAGTTCCGACGGCTTGTATCTGTACGATGTTTCCAGGAATATCTTCCGGAAATCACAGCTGAATCCTTTTCCCAAACAACCCATTCATGCCATTGTCGCAAATACGGATTCAACAGTGATGGTTGGAACAGACGGACAGGGGATTTGGGAATTGTCGCAGTCCGGAAATAAAGTATTGAATATTTACAAGGAGAATGCCGACAACCCGTTGTCCTTAAAAGGAAATGGCGTGTATGATATTTTTTGCGATGAGAACAAGCGTGTATGGGTTTGTACTTACAGCGGGGGACTCTCCTATTTTGACCAGGGATCGGCCGATGTCACGCAAATAACACATCAGATAAACAACCCTAATTCACTGAATAACGACAATGTGAACAAAGTTATTGAAGACAGCCAAGGGAATATCTGGTTTGCAACCAATAACGGGGTGAGTTCCTGGCACGTTTCATCCAACAGGTGGCGTACTATGTACAAGAACGAACAGGCACAGGCACAGGTTTTCCTTTCTCTGTGTGAAGACATGCATGGAAATATCTGGGCCGGCACCTATTCGTCCGGCGTATACGTCATCGACAGTGAATCCGGTAGAGAAATAGCTCACTATTCGAATGATGATTCAATTTCATCTTTGACAAACAACTACATTTTTGATATTTTCAAGGACAGTCACGGAGATCTCTGGATGGGGAGTCCGCTGGGGCAGATCTTCCGATATATTGACAGTGAGAAAAGGTTTGTGGAGTATCCTTATCAACCGGTATATGCTTTTGCAGAACTCTCTCCCACCCATTTACTTTTAGCCTGTACTTATGGATTATGCCTGCTCAACAAGCAGACAGCAGAGACCCGCACAATTCTGGATGGCTTTCTTCTGTATGACCTGCTCATCATCAATGATGATGTGTGGATGGCAACCTCAGGCGATGGACTGTTGCGATACAATCTGAGGGATAACTCGGTGGAGAAATTTACCACCGATGCGGGATTGCCCTCAAATTACGTGAACAGTATCCTCCGGGACGGGAAATACCTGTGGCTCGGAACTGAGTCGGGACTCTGCAAGTTTGATATCGAAGAGAAAAACTCCCTGGTTTTTTCATCACTGCCTCCCTTCTTCAACGTCTCATTCAACCAAAAATCATCGCTGAATCTTTCAAACGGACAACTCATCTGGGGTACCAACAGCGGTGCATTGATGTTCGAACCAGATGCAGTGCTCTTTTCACCCTCAAAGGGAAGGATCTATTTTCAGGACATCGTCATTTCCGGCAGGACATTGCGGAACAACTCCTTTATTCCCATCGATTCGCCCCTCGATGAACTACAGAAAATATCTCTGAAATATAACCAGAACACGCTAACGCTGGAATTTCTGCCCATCGGCACCACCTCCCTCTACAACACCTTCTCCTGGAAGATGGAAGGGATTGACGAGGACTGGACCCAACCGGCAAATTCGCGAGCCATCACCTATGCAAGTATGCCCAGCGGAAATTATGTCCTAAAAATAAGGATGTATGACAGCACACTGAAACAGATCATCAACGAGCGTTCCCTGCACATTCACATTACACCACCCTATTGGGATACTCTCTGGTTCCGCCTGCTCCTCTTCATGATCTTCGCTGCAATGTTTGGCTTTGCCCTAAGGTTCTATATAAACCGGATCAGACAGCACCACGCAGAAGATAAGATACGTTTCTTTACAAATATGGCTCACGACATCCGCACATCATTGACTCTGATCAATGCGCCGATTGAGGAACTAAACAAGGAAAGTAATTTATCGGTTGATGGACGATACTATCTAAACCTGGCCACTGAACAATCTGAACGACTTTCCTTTGTGGCAAATCAACTGCTCGACTTTCAGAAGGTGGACATCGGAAAGGGACAGGCCTTTTTTGTGATGACCGATGTGGTAAAAATTGTCAGCAAGCGAAAATCGATGTTCGATGCTGCAGCAATGAAACACAAAATAAAACTTATATTCAACTCCAACAGGGAGTCCTATATGACAGCTGTGGATGAACTGAAAATAGAGAAAGTAGTCGATAACCTGATATCCAATGCCATCAAATATTCACATCCGGAAGGGGAGGTTATCATAACACTCACCTGTGATTCCAACAAGTGGATTCTGGAGGTACAGGATCACGGACTGGGGATTTCTGAAAACGCCCAGAAAAAGCTCTTCAGAGAGTTTTACAGAGGCGACAATGTGGTCAATTCAACCATCGTTGGTTCGGGGATTGGCCTGCTCCTGGTAAAGAACTACGCGGCCATGCACGACGGCACTGTATCCCTGGAGAGCCGGGAGAACGAAGGTTCATTATTTCGGATTACCATACCCTATAAAGAAGTTCCGATTGCATCTCCCACATTGTTCCAGGACACGGAAAACCCTGAAAATCATATACCGCAACAATCTGACATCATCGACACATCCACCGATAATCAGCAAAACACAGATCAGAATGAGTATCTCCTGATTGTGGAAGACAACGATGACCTAAAAGAGTTTCTACAACAATCTTTGCAGAGCAGTTACAAAATTGCCACGACAAAGGATGGGCAGGAGGCCTGGAATATGATACAGAAAAAGCTCCCCGATTTGATTATATCGGACGTCATGATGCCCAATATGGATGGTTTTGAGCTGTGCCGTCTTGTAAAATCGACTTACGAAACTTCCCATATACCGGTTATTCTCTTGACGGCGTTAAATGAGAAATCACAACAATTACATGGACTGGGCCTCGGTGCGGATGATTATCTGACAAAGCCGTTCGACATGACCTTGCTTCATCAGCGCATATCAAATATCATTCAAAACCGAAAGATTGTCCGAGAAAAGGCGCTCCGGCTCATCGATGAAGAAGAGGGCGAATCCATATACCTGAATGAACTGGACGATAAGTTTGTCAAGAAAGCGGTGAGTGTGGTACACGACAACATGGATAATCCACAATTTAATAAAGAGAGTTTTGCTTCAGAAATGAATGTCAGTTCCTCTCTTCTCTATAAAAAAATTAAATCGTTGACCGACTTGTCACCCATTGATTTCATTAAAAGTATCCGGTTGAATCATGCCTTGAAATTAATTCAGTCAGGAAAATATACCGTAACGGAGGTAAGTGAATTGTGTGGATTCTCCAGTGCCAAATATTTTAGCGCCGCCTTTAAAGCATATTATGGCAAATCCCCGTCAAAGGTGTGACGTTTTTTTGTTGAGAGCCATCAACTTTCCGGGATTTCAGTTTTCAGAGATTTCATTGATTCGTGTGTAGACAACTAGACATGAAGGGATTTATTGTCTCCATCCATAAACAATGAGAACATTGCAATATTAAAACCTTTTCACAGAAAGACACTACCCGTCCGAGCCAAACAGTTAAATTTAGATACTTTACTCCATTATTTAGATATTTTACAGGTATTTTACAAAATCACCTATGAGCTTGTAAAGAGCCGGATGCTGGATAGAAAACAAAATTGACATTTTGTCGATATAGGGGAATTAATTACTCAAAAAAAGGACATGATTTTTGTGCAGAGCCATACATTTGTTGTAGCAAAAAAACGTCCTGGGAGGGTATCCCTTTATTGCGCCTTCATTGTATCCTCATTTAAACGCCATATTTGAATGAATTAATTATAAATGTATACCGGAGAAAGCACGGTTCATATAAAGGCTTAAACCGGCACAACCGGGGCAAGGTTTAAAGCCAACGCTAACTTTTATTGACGAAAATTTTCCGAAAATATGGACCAGTAATTTTACCAACATATAACACTTTACTTTAATGAAAACAAATAATATGCTAATGACCGGCCATCAGCCGATTTGAAAAACCAGGAGCGGGAGCTGTTGATTAAGAAGTGTCATATAAGAATCTGTCGTAAAAAGCAAAGCATTAAAAAAACGGCAATATAGGCCTTACCTGCTGTGGAAAACCCGATTCATCTAAAAGTAACCTCAACAGGAACAGATTTTAACTACGACACTACATTCGATGAGACAAATGAAATTCTTTAAACTCAGTAATTAACCACAATAAAAAAAATATGCCTATGATGTAAAGATCGACGAAGTATTTTTCGTGGAGCCTCATCACTATCATGAAGCCCGACGTATATTTAAATCTACTAAAAACAGCCTAGTATTAATCCAACAATTATCAAAATGAATAAATTTCATCAAATTTTATGCAACATGTGTTTACTGCTTCTTGTGGTTGCCTGTAGCAAGGAGGTAGTAATTGAAAAAATACCTGAAGTTATAAATAAATATGATCCGAGTAAACCGGTATCTGTCGATGAGATTCTTCCTGTAAGAGGAATCATTGACCAAACGTTTATTCTAAACGGCAATTTTCCAGGGGAGCTCTCTGATATGAAAGTCTATTTTGCCGATAAAAAAGCAGTCCTTACTGCCACCGACGGAATAAGCATTACCGGCCTTGTACCCAAGCAGCCTGATGGCCTTAACCAGGTTTCCGTCGTTATAGGGAACGACAGCATTGTGCCTGCCGGCATTCAATTTAAATATAAGCAAAGCCGGTCGGTGAAAACCATTGCCGGAAAGTTAGGAGTAGACAAATGGATGTCCGATGCCGATTACGCAGGTGCTGCTCTTGATGCGGTAACATTTGGCGATGTTCACTATGTAGCCGCCCTTGCCGGAAAAACACTAGACAATATCTTTCTGATCGAAACAGGCTGGGGCAACCGGCTGTTTCTGCTTTCGCAAGATGACAATCAAGTACAAAAGCTGGCAACACCGGATAACCTCTCTGCACCGACGGTAAACAGCACACGCGATGCATTTTATGTGACCCAGTTCTGGAACAGGGGGCGTACTATTTACTATTACTCAAAAGCAAACAGCTGGGAATATAGTACCACAAGCATTACTGTAAGAACTTCGGATTTACCGGGAGCAAAGGTCTCTTCCCTGACTTTTGGAGAGAATGACAACTGGTTGTATTTAATGGATTCCGAGGGACGTATTGCCGAAGTAAATTTACAGGAAAAAAGTTACAAAGTGTATACCTCTGCAGCGAAAAGGCCAGGGGGTATTGATCCCAAAAATTACGGAGGAGAAATAAAAGGGGATCTTCCCAACAGCTTTGGAGATTGGCAGGATTCATTCATTACCTATAGTAAGTATCACGGTTGCTTCTTTGCCTCTTTTGCGAATCAAAATGCAATCTATCAACTTGTAAAGAATGATGATAACACATGGACTTCGACATTATATGCAGGCAACAACGGTCAAGGCATTGAGCTGGGACACCGCCTTGCAGATGCTCGATTAAATCACCCCCACGGGATGGTTGTCAACGAAGATGGCGAGATCTTCGTGATCAACAAAGGTAGTTGCCCCTGGTGTGGCGACGGGCATGTTATCCTGAAAATTTTTGGAGACATCGTTGAGCTGGTTGCAGGAAAACCAAATTCAAATAATCCATTGGTAAACGGTGATCCATTGGAATCTACTTTTAAAGTTGCCCGCAACATTTCGATTGATTCAGATGGCAACTATATCATTGCGGGAGGGGAAGACCGAACAGTCAGAAAACTTTCCATTGAATAACAAGAACAACCATAAAAATTGGACGATAACATGAATAAATATATTATAGCTATACTACTTCTGATGGGAGTATACTGTCAGTCACCTGTTTCAGCGCAATCTGACCTTACAGTCGGCGGTTTGGTTATGTCGGAAGAAGGCGATGGGTTGATCGGTGTAACAATTACAGTAAAGGAAGTTCCTGGTAAAGGCACCGTAACCGATGCAGACGGACGTTTTAAATTAATCAATTTACAGAAAGGACAAACGCTGGTTTTTACATACATTGGCTATCAGGATACGGAAATCAGGGTCACGAAAACCGATGAGCGTATGCGGGTTGTCTTAAAAGAGGATGTGAGTTCGCTGGACGAGCTGGTTGTTGTGGGTCACAGTACCCAGCGAAAAGCTTCGGTAGTAGGGGCAATCGCCAACGTAGATGTAAAAGATCTGAAGGTTCCGGCAACCTCCGTCTCCAATATGCTTGGTGCCCGCGTGCCCGGTATTATTGCCGTTACACGCAGTGGTGAACCTGGAAAAGACTTCTCTGAATTCTGGATTCGCGGAATCAGTACGTTTGGCGCTGGTTCAAGCGCATTGGTACTCATTGACGGGGTGGAAGGGGATATGAACACCCTTGACCCGGAAGATATTGAAAGCTTTTCGATCCTAAAGGATGCATCGGCTACGGCGGTATATGGCGTTCGGGGTGCGAACGGTGTGGTATTGATCACCACCAAGCGCGGACGGGCCGGTAAGCTTTCGGTTAACTTGAAGGCGAATACCGGTTATTCATACTCTGCCCGTATGCCCGAATATGTTGACGGCAACCGGTATGCTGCGCTTGCCAACGAAGCAGCCCTATCAAGAGGAATGGAACCGATCTACAACAGTGTTGATTTGCAACTATTTAAAAGCGGCATTGATCCCGATCTTCACCCAAACGTGAACTGGAGGGATGTTATCCTGAGAGACTACACCATGAACCAACAGGTTCACTTAAGTGCTTCGGGAGGGGGACAGGCTGCACGTTATTACTTAAGTTTGGGAGTGCTGAATAAGGACGCTCTTTTCAAACAAGACAAAGGAATCAATAAATATGGAACGAATGTGGACTATAAGCAATATAACTTCCGGGCAAATATTGACATGAATTTAACGCAGAAGACAATTATGTCATTGGGCCTGGAAACAGTATTGGTTACACAAAATTATCCCGGCTTTGGCGATAACAGCCAAGCCCTTTGGGATGCTCAGGCCAACATGACCCCGGTTACTGTTCCTATCATGTTTTCAACCGGAGAGGTTCCGGCATACGGAAGTAACAATGACCAAATAAGTCCGTATGTATTGCTGAATCACACCGGCTTCAAGAAGTATTTTCGCAACACGAACAACCTGAATTTGCAGCTTGAACAAAATCTGGACATGATCACCGAAGGACTTGTGTTTACCACACTGTTCAACATGAATACCAATTCCGAAATGTGGTCATCACGGACTAAAACTCCGGCTTTATTTTATGCAACTGGCAGAAAACGGGACGGATCGCTGAACATGGAGAAAAAGCGGGATGCAGCCGATCCGTACTATGGCGTTTCAAGCCAGCTGAACCGAAAATATTATTTTGAGGCACGTTCAAATTACCAGCGGACATTTAACGATATTCACCGTGTAAGCGGTCTGATTCATTATTACATGGAGGATTTCGTGGATTCGCGGAATACAAATGATTTGAGTGCGATTCCAAAACGCTATATAGGTCTTTCCAGCCGCGCCACCTACTCCTACAAGGATACGTATATGATTGAAGGGAACGTGGGTTACACCGGGTCAGAAGCATTTGAAAGAGGCAAGAAGTTTGGAGTTTTTCCTGCCATATCCATGGGATGGTTGCCTACACAGTATGAATTTATCAATAATAGCATTCCTTTCCTCAGTTACCTTAAATTCAGAGGCTCTTATGGTCAGGTTGGTAACGACCGAATGAATGTGAGGTTCCCCTATCTGACATTAATGGGACCAACCGGTGGTGGTCTATGGAATGTGGGAGGTGGCTATACAGAAACCCAGGTTGGCTCTTCGAATCTGAGATGGGAAACAGCCACAAAAACAAACTTCGGTATTGACGCGAAATTGTTCAAGGAAAGCTTTGACATGACCGTTGATTTCTTTTCAGATATTCGTTCTGGAATTTACCAGCAACGGGCTAGCATACCCGAGGAGATGGGTTTGGTTACGCTCCCCTTTGCGAATGTTGGCAAGATGAAGAGCTGGGGAGTTGACGGACATATTTCCTACACCAAGCATATCGGAAAGGATGCCTATATGGTCTTGCGCGCCAATTACACACAATCTAAAAACAAAGTACTGGAATACGAAGAATCGATTGTACGCTATCCATACCAATCCACCGTTTCCTATCAGTGGGGAATTAACCGGGGATTGATTGCCTTGGGATTGTTTGAAGACGAAGCCGATGTCATGAATAGTCCGAGACAAACTTTTGGAGGGGAGATACTGCCCGGTGACATTAAGTATAAAGACGTAAATGGCGATGGCGTTATTGACGATTATGATGTCGTACCGCTGGAATATTCCTCTACACCCCAAATTCAGTATGGTTACGCAACAGAGCTTGGTTGGAAAAACTGGAGTTTGAGTATTCTGTTTGAAGGGGTAAGCCGGATGAAATACTTCAGCGGCGGCAACGGCTTTTTCCCTTTCACCGGAAGAGAGACCGGAAACGTACTGTTGGCTGTGGGTGAACAGTCAAATAGGTGGACATCTGCCGAAATATCCGGCGACCCATCTACCGAGAACCCCAATGCCCGATTCCCAAGGCTTACATACGGTGGCAATGCCAACAATAACCGAAACTCAACTTTTTGGTTGAATGACGGAAGTTATGTAAGGTTGAAAAATGTGCAGCTATCCTACCAGACGAAAGCAGACTTCATGAAGAAAGTTGGTATTACGGAAGCTACTTTTAGTTTGATTGGTGAAAACCTGCATGTCTGGGACAAACTGGAAGACAAGATCTTCGATCCTGTCCAGGCCACCGGTAACGGAGCAAGATACCCGTTACAGAGGGTCTTTACCTTACAAATGAATCTTAAATTTTAACATACATTGCAATGAAGATAAAAAAAATGACATACAGTCGCGTTTTATTGCTGCTGATAAGTGCAGTAGTGTATAGCTCGTGCGAACAGTACATTGATATTGATGAATATGTGTATGACAAAACAACGATAGACACTATTTTCGTATCGAAAACAAAAACGTTTGAATATATAATCGGCACAGCAGCATTATTAAAAAACGAATCAAATTTTGTAGGAGATTGGGATTACAGAGCTGACTTTCCCAGTGGTATGGGATCGGATGAAGCCATTCAGCCCTGGGTAAATTGGGATCATGCGGGAAGTTGTTTGGTGGTTGATCAGGTCACCCCCCGGGATACAAAAAATGTCAATCCATGGCCGGATTATTACAAGGGCATCCGGAAAGCGAATATTATCCTGGCCCGGATTGATGGAAATCCCGAATTAACAGACGCCGAACTGAGAGATTATAAAGGATTGGCTCATTTCTTGCGTGCTTACTTTTATTACTCTCTGGTACGTTTATACGGACCGGTGCCCATTTTGCCGGACGAGCCGTTTGATACGGATGCCAGTGTAGAGTCGACTTCTTACGAGCGTTCATCGTATGACGACTGCGTTGAATATATTTGTGCCAATATGGAACAGGCAGCCCAATTGCTTCCGCGAGACAGGGGAATAGCTTATCAGTATATGCCCACCAAAGGGGCTGCCATGGCTGCTATTGCTCGAATGCGCCTCTATTCAGCCAGCCCGTTATACAACGGCAACACCTTTTATGCCAACTGGACACGAAAAGATGGTACTCCGTTCATTTCACAAACGGCCGATCCTAAAAGATGGGGCAAAGCTGCCGCTGCATTTAAACGGATTATTGACTTGGAGAAATATCAGCTTTATACGACGCCTAAAATTGTTAACTCGAGAGGAACCGGAACACTCGAGCTTCCGAACACCAATGATCCCAACCTGAAAACCAGAAACTTTCCGGCAGGGGCAGCGGATATCGATCCCTATAGATCGTATAAATCCATATTTGATGGAAGCGTCACTCCCGAAAGTAATCCGGAATTGATCTACTTCTGTGATGAGGCAAACATTAACAATCGTTTTTCTTTTCCTTCAAAACAAGGAGGTAACAGCACATTAAGCGTACCCAAAGATGTGGTTGACCAATTTCGGATGGCAGACGGAAGGCTGTTCAGCGACGCTACCGATGAGGAAAAATCATGGGAGGCAGTAGGTACTGGTCTGACATTTTCTGAGAACTATGTCCTAACGGCTGAGCGGGCAAGAATGGATGATAACCGTGAGCCCCGGTACTATGCTTCCATCGGATTTAATCACTGTTTTTGGCCTGGCACTGCCTATACGGGATCAGGGAGCGACGTCACAAATATGAACGTAACCTACTACAAAGACGGCAATGCCCGGGGTAGTGATTTTAACTATAACCGTACGGGGTACACTGTTCGTAAATGGGCAAATCAGGAGGACAATCGAGATTATTGGGGCAAATCAAAACAGAAAACTTATCCCATTTTCCGTTATGCAGAAGTTTTGCTGGGCTATGTGGAAGCCATGAACGAAATGAGCGATTCCTACACCGATGAGGTAACCGGCATAACTGTGACCAGGGATGTGGCCCAGATGGTGAAGTATTTTAACGAAATTCGCTATCGTAGTGGTTTACCCGGGATTACAGTTGCCGAAGCCAGCGATTATGCAACAATGAAAAGCTTGATAAAACACGAGAGACAGATTGAATTCTTTTTTGAAGATCATCGTTACTATGATCTCCGTCGCTGGATGGATGCACCCGAAGTCATGCGGAAACCCGTTACAGGATTAGATGTAACGGCCAAGAGAGCCGAGCGTGCAAGTTTTTATACAATGAAGATCTGGAATACAGAGACTGCAATGAAGCGCGTTTGGCATAACAAGATGTACTTCTTTCCTATTAGTCAGAATGTACTCGATAAAAACGGCAAGTTGGTTCAAAACCCGGGTTGGAACTAAAAATGATTATTTAAATAAACGACAAAGTAATATGAACAAAATAGTATTATTGACAATCACGCTTGCACTATTATTTGTGGGGTGCGAAAAAGAGGAATCTCCGATGAAAAAGGAGCTGTTTCCGCGCAAAGTGTATATCGTCGGGGCCCGGGATCAGCTAATTGAACGGGATATTGATCTTGGCAATACAACCGATACAATTGCCATTTCGGTAGCCGTGAGCGGATCACTTCCTTTAAGAAAGGATGTAACGGTCACTCTTAGTGAGAACCCGGACGAAATTGCCTTGTACAATCAGCGGAACGTCTCCGGAGAAGCAGTGCAGTACCAGAAGCTGAATGAGGCTGTTTACAGCTATCCGTTAGAGCAGTTAACAATAAAGGCCGGTCAGGTGTATAACACATATCCGATTCATATCAATCCGGCGACATTGCAGTGCGACTCCCTCTATATGATACCATTGCGACTGAACTCGATATCGGATTATGAACTTAGCGATAACGATACCACTGTGTTGGTGAGGTTACATTTGATGAACAAATATTCCGGACTCTATTATGTGGATGGAATGCTGAAGAATACCGTCAACACGAACGACTCCGTGATGTATAAAATGGCCAGGAATTTAGTGGCAACCGACAACGGAAGCACCGTTCGCATGTATCACTTCAACAACGAAACCAAAGACTACCGGCCCACACATACCTTTAAGATTACAATAAATAGCGATAACTCATTGAGTTATTCAACCTGGGATAAGTTTGTAATTTATGATGGAGGCGGCACCTACTATCCCGACATCGAATTGTACGACTTTTGGTACGAATACAACAATAACGGTACCCGGTGGCGGGCGAAAGGTGTAATGTATAAAGAACGCAAAACTTCTGCAGAACAGGAAGAGCTCGACGATTGGCTGGATGAACATCGAAAAAAATAGGGATTTATTGGAAGATGGTGGGACAGGTTTTGTCCTGCCATCTTTTTTATATTCGGTTATTTTAGATCGACATTTATGACTGAATAACAGGAACAACTATGATCAGTTTCATCCGCCAACAAATAAATCAGATTATGAACCATGAAAGCGATAACTTTTGTCTTATGTGCCTTTTTTCTTTTAAATGCGGATATCCAGGCTCAGGATATGGGCACCGACACAATACAAAAGCTTTTTCTTGAACAGATTTCTCTTTATCCTCAGGAAAAAGTTCATGTTCAGACCGATAAACCCTCCTATATTTCGGGAGATACAATCTGGATGCGTGTCCATCTGGTGGATGCGCTTCTGCTCAAACAAGCCAATGCCAGCAGGTATGTCTATGTGGAGATGATCAATCTCTTATCAGAGGTTGTGGACAGAGTCATGCTGTCTTCCGACAGTATGGGGTGCTTTTATGGATATATCAAACTGGACGAGACGTTGCCCGAAGGCAACTATACGCTTCGTGCATATACCAGGTTTATGCAAAATCAGGGCGAGGATTATTTCTTTCGAACGTCTGTTTATGTTATCGACCCGGCGTCGGCCGGTATTTCCCCCAAGGTCGACTTTACGTTCGGAGAGAACAAAATATTTGCAGATATTTATTTCACCGGAGCAAACGGTGAAGGCCTTATTGTTCCCGATAACTGCAGCTTATTTCCGGAAGGTAACCCGAAGGGGGAAGAAATTAAACTATCGTTTGAAGAAAAAACGGCCCATTATTCTTTCAACATGATAAAATCGAAAAATCAACCGGTATTCCTGCTCCAAAGCACATACAAAGGAAAAAGACACAGTCGTTTTTTTACCGTTCCCCAGCCAGACGATACGTTCGACGTCTCTTTTTTCCCGGAGGGAGGGCATGCGCCGTTGCAGTCAGACATCCAGATTGCCTTCAAAGCATTGAAAAAAAACGGATTACACGAGAACGTGAAGGGCATCGTGTACGACGATACCGGCAAGGAATGGGCTCGTTTTGAAAGCCGACATTTGGGAATGGGACAGTTCAGGATGCATTACCTGCCAGGGCGGACCTATTATGTGGTGTGTACAAACGAAAATAATAGATCACAACGGTTCAGCTTGCCACTGCCCGAGCCCAACACTGTTGCATTAAAAGCCCACTGGAGCGGCGGCAGCTTACGCTTGACTTTATCAATGTCACCCGACTATGCATTGCCGCCGGGGGTACATTTGGTAGCCCACATCCGGGGAGCGGTACTCTATTCACAACCTTGGGCCGAAGCACGAGGATACCTCTTTGAAAAAGATTTCTTCCCAGCAGGCATCATCCATTTTTTATTAGTGGACAAAGAGAGGAACATCCTGAGCGAACGTCTTGTTTTCTCGCTACAAAGCAGTTCTTTCGCCAATGTTTGTGTCACCCACGACAAACAAACTTACGAAACAAGAGACAAAATAGGCCTTGACATAAAAGTTACCGATGAATACGAGGTACCGTTGGCCGGCAATTTTTCCTTATCTGTGGTGGACATGCGGGATGTGTCACCTGATACTTCTTCGGGCATTATTTCTACTCTTTTGCTTACTTCCGAGTTGAAAGGCTACATTGAATCGCCTATGAGCTATTTTCAGAACGACGACCCAAAAACGATAGCAGCGCTGGATGTCCTGATGATGACACAGGGGTGGAGAAGGTACAACGTGCCGGAAATACTGAAAGGTAACCTGCTGACAGAACCAAAATATTTAGTGGAGTCAAACCGTCAGTTTTCAGGAAAGGTAACCGGGGTATTTTCAGCGTTGAGAGAAGGAAACATTTCTTTGATTGCCCATAAAGATTCGATTTTAGGCACCTCGTTTGTCAAAACGGAAGAGGATGGGAGGTTTGTATTTTCCAATGTTGATTATCCGGATAGCACACGGTATCTTATACAAGCTTTGAGAAAAAAAGGTTCAAGTCTTGCTTTTATTGAGCTGGATCCGGTTGAATCTTTTCCACGGGTTACATTGCCTCCATTGCCTGCTCCCGAAAAGCACAATTACAACAATTCCTATCTTGACAAGGCAACTGAAAAACAAGCCATAGAAAATGGAATGTGGCTGATCAATCTTGCAGAGGTTGAAGTGAAGGCAAAGCGAATACATCGCCGAAAAACGGAATCACCCTATTATTCAATTTCATCATCCCATGTAGTTGCAACCGAAGAAATTGAAAAGGCGAATTTTCTGACTGTTTTCGACCTGCTGCGTCGCCTCCCGGGCATCACGATTTCAGGAAATGAGGTTTATTATCGCCGGGCTACGCCTATGCTTATTTTGGACAATGTACCCACGGAGAATTTTGATTACAATACACTGAATGTAAATGACATAAGCGATGCATTTGTATCACCAGCCACCTCGGTGATGCCTATTTTCGGAAGCCGGGCGGCAAACGGTGCCATTGTCATCAACACGAAAAAAGGATTTGTAGAAAAAAACAGCATGAACAAGAACATGCAAGTATTTACTCCAATAGGGTACCAGCAGCATGTGGAATTTTATTCGCCCGCCTACGAAACGGAAGGACGACAAATAAAGGGGAATCCTGACCTGCGCTCAACGATTTATTGGAATCCATCTGTCTGGACAGACAACACAGGGATTGCCCATCTAAGCTTTTATTCGGCCGATTTTCCATCGCAATATGGGATAGTCCTTGAAGGAATAAGTAGTTTCGGCCATCTTATATATTCGTCAAGCGAAGCTGTTGAAGTTAAATAATAACTCCTTTCTATTCTGTTTTATCTATAAAAGTGAATTAACTATCCAAAAACGGGACGCAGTTTATATTTAGAGTGATTACATTTGCCATACAGACAATACAACAATGCTGACCTGAAATTTTGCCACGAAGGCAGATTCTATGTTAAGCCGATTATAAACAGAACAGTTCCCTTGAACGATAATCAAAATGAATTGCTTCACTTAATAATACTTCACCGTAATGAAACGAAAAATGAATCTACCGCTGCTACTGACAACATTGTCTTTGTTGTTTACCTTAACCGGGATTAACGCCCAAAAGAAAGGAACCATAAACCATCCGGATTTCAGTGAATTTGTCTACCAGGGTGAGGATCCCGTCTACAGGGAGTATCCATTACAATCTGACGAATTTTACAACCCGATCCTGCAAGGGTGCTATCCCGATCCTTCCATTACCCGGAAAGGAAATGATTACTTTCTTGTAACTTCTTCCTTTGCCATGTTCCCCGGAGTACCCATCTTTCACTCCAACGACCTGGTAAACTGGAAGCAGATAGGCCATGTGCTCGACAGGAAGTCACAATTGAAAGTACATGATTCCGGCATCAGTGCAGGGATCTACGCACCGGCAATCAAATACAACCCCTACAACGATACCTTTTATATGATCACGACTCAATTTGCCGGCGACATTGGGAATATGGTAGTAAAAACCAAAGATCCCTTCAAGGGATGGAGTGAAGTACAGAAACTGAATTTTGGCGGTATCGATCCTTCTCTCTTTTTTGACGACAACGGAAAAGCCTATGTAATCCACAACGATGCGCCCGATAGAGGGAAAGAGCGCTATGAGGGGCACCGGGTAATCAAAATATGGGAATATGACCTGGAGAAAGATCAGGTCATTCCCGGCACCAATCAGATTATTGTGGACGGAGGAGTAGATATCACACAGAAGCCTATCTGGATTGAGGCTCCTCATATTTATAAAAAAAATGGCACCTACTACCTTATGTGTGCCGAAGGAGGTACTGGCGACTGGCACAGTGAGGTGATCTTTACCAGCGACCACCCCAAAGGACCTTATAGGCCGGCAGCCAGCAACCCAATCTTATCCCAGCGTTATTTGGACCCGGACAGAGAAAACAAGGTGGATTGGGCAGGACATGCCGATCTGGTGGAAGGACCCGACGGCAAATACTATGGTGTCTTTCTGGCAATTCGTCCAAATGCAGAAAACAGGGTAAATATTGGTCGCGAAACATTCATCCTTCCAGTTGACTGGAGTGGTAAGTATCCGGTTTTTGAGAACGGTTTGATTCCCCTTGAGCCCAAGCAGAAAATGCCACAAGGAGTTGCAAACATGACCGGGAAGGAGGGGTTTTTCCCAAACGGGAATTTTATATTTCGCGAAAACTTCCGCTCACCCACGCTCGATTACCGTTGGATAGGCGTGAGAGGCCCCCGGGAGGATTTTGTCACATCCGGTAAAAGAGGAATCACCTTCACTCCGTTTGCTGTCAATCTCAAAGAAGTGGCTCCCACCTCAACCCTCTTCTACCGTCAACAGCACAACAACTTTACGGCCACGGCTACGATGCAATATAAGCCCCAATCAGAAAAGGATCTGGCAGGCATGGTTTGCTATCAGAGCGAGCGGTTCTATTATCTCTTTGGCATTACAAAAAAAGGGAAACAGGACTATCTGGTATTGCAACGTACGGAGAGAGGATCCTCAAAAATTGTGGCAAGTGTGCCCATTGATACTAACAACCCTGTTTCCCTGCAGGTCACTGCAAACGGCAACGATTATCGGTTCAATTACGCAACCGGGGGAATCAGGTTCGAAAATTTGGGAGGAACGTTGTCGGGTGATATCCTTTCAACCAATGTAGCGGGAGGATTTACCGGCACCCTGATCGGACTGCATGCCACCACCAAGAATGATGCGCAGCCTGAATAATTGTCTCTCTGCTTACTCATAATGTTACAACAATCCAACCACATGTACACCTTTCCTCAAAACAGGTCCTGTCTCGCGATCGCAGCATTATGCCTGTTGACTCTGATGACCGGTTGCAAAAGCAACCGCCGTCTTGATACCACCTCCTATACAAATCCTGTGATATGGGCAGACCTGCCCGACATGTCCATCACACGCTCAGGAAAAGATTTTTATCTGATCAGCACCACGATGCATCTCATGCCCGGTGCCCCGGTCATGAAATCCCGCGACCTGGTCAACTGGGAAATCGCGAGTTATGTCTTTGACAAATTAACCGACACTCCCAAATACGACCTGTTAGAGGGAACAGTCTACGGAAGAGGTCAGTGGGCATCTTCTATTCGCTTCCACAATGGGAAATACTATGTTCTTTTTTCACCCAACGATCAACCGTTCAAATCCTATATTTTTGAATCCAAAGATCCTGTCACTGGAAACTGGAAGTTGATTACACGCACTACGCATTTTCACGACGGCTCCCTTTTCTTTGATGATGACGGCAAAGTTTATGTATTTTATGGCACGGGATCACTCCGGGAGTTAAAGCCTGACCTCACGGATGTGATGCCGGGAGGTCGGGAAATAAGAATCTTCGAACGGGATAAAGAGGAAACCGGATTACTGGAAGGTAGCCAGATTATCAAACACGACGGAAAATATTATCTGCTGATGATTTCGTGGCCGCGAAACAAGCCCCGCCGGCAGGTATGCTACAGGGCTGATCATATATTAGGACCTTATGAAAAGAAAGTTATTCTGGAAGATGATTTTGCCGGTTTTCCCTATTGCGGACAAGGGGCAATCATTGATGACGACAAGGGAAACTGGTATGGGCTGATCTTTCAGGACCGAAATGCCGTGGGGCGCGTACCACTACTCATGCCTGTGCGGTGGAAAGAGGGATGGCCAATGCTGGGAGACGAAAACGGGAAGGTGCCTCTCCATTGGGAAACACCGATTAAACCTGTCTATACCGGGAAATATCTGGTGGAAAGCGATGATTTTTCCACATCCGGACTGAAGATCAACTGGCAATGGAATCATAATCCTGTCGACAGCGCCTGGTCACTAAAAGAACGCCCGGGCTTCCTCAGACTCAAAACCGCCCGGGTGGTAGAAAATCTCTTTCTGGCCCCAAACACCCTTACGCAACGCATGGAGGGGCCACTGTGCAGCGGCCGGATATCGATCGATCTGACCGGCATGAGAGAAGGGGATGTAGCCGGATTTAGCGCCTTCAACGGCGATGCTGCAGTGCTGGAGATAACCCGGGATGAGGGTTGTTATATGCTCTCCATGTCTACCCAATCGGTGCAACTGGACGACAAAAACAAAGCTGTCACAGGAGTTGATAAAGAACTGTACGAAGAGGTTGCGTTCTGTCAGCCGACTATCTACCTGCGCATTGACGGAGATTTTAATCTGCACAGGGACATTGCCACTCTCTATTACAGCCTCGACAACGAGAACTGGAAGGAAATCGGGAAGCCCTTTAAAATGAAATTCGACTACCGCAGACTTTTTATGGGTACCCGCTATGCCATTTTCAACTACGCAACAAAAGAACCGGGAGGTTATGTCGACCTGGATTACTTTCAATATGAACGAACAAAATAAAATGAACGATTCCCGCACCTCACCGGTATTGGGTAGTTTCTGCCGGTGACAAAGGAAGAAGGGTGTCCACCTGCGGCGGGCATAATTTAACAATTATATGAGCAGAACAATCGCATATATCGTTTGTCTGATTGCCGGCATGGCATACAGCATTGCCCGGGCTGAAGGCCCGGAAAAGGAAGATTTCCGTCCCTCCACCGTCAATCAACCAGGAAAAGAATACCCGCAGGTCAACTCGGGAGGGAAAGTACGGGTACAAGTTGCAGCCCCCGATGCAAAGTACGTACAACTCGATATCGGAGGAGTGAAATATGATCTTACCAGAGATGAAACGGGAGTCTGGAGCGGTGAATCGGCTCCACAGGAAGAAGGGTTTCATTACTACCAGCTCAATATCGACGGAGCGTCGGTGCCCGATCCGGGAACACGCTACTTCTACGGTGCAGGACGCTGGGGTAGCGGGATTGAAATACCTGCCCATGATCAGGATTTCTATGCATTGAAGAATGTGCCGCACGGGCTGGTCAGCGAAATGAACTACTACTCCGATATAACACGCAAATGGAGGCGTTGCTTTGTCTATACCCCACCCTGTTACGAGGCAGAGGCGGATAAACGCTATCCCGTACTTTACCTGCAACACGGCAGTTTTGAGGACGAAACCGGATGGACTGGTCAGGGTAAGGCCGGCCTTATCCTCGACAACCTGATTGCCGAGAGAAAAGCCAGACCAATGATTATTGTGATGGACAACGGCTATGCTTTCAGGCCGGAAGAGGAACAGGCTGTTTCGGATCCCACACGGCCGGCAATGGTATTTGAAGAGGTGATGATCAATGAGATCGTCCCGATGATCGACCGCCGGTTCCGAACCCTGAACCATCGCGAAAGCCGTGCTATCGCCGGCCTGTCAATGGGGGCCAACCAGACCATGCGCATTATCATGAATAACCTCGACACCTTTGCCTGGTACGGAGGCTTTAGCGGCACCGCCAACTATCCCAGTGCGGCAGAGATTGATGCGGAAACCTTCCTGGGTGGCGTTTTCAAAGAGGGCGACCGTATTAACGGGCAGATCAGGGCACTGTGGCTGGGCGTGGGCACCACCGAGCCGGAGGTGTTTCCGCAATCGATCGGCGCTTTTCGCAATATGCTGAAAAGACAGGGAATTGATCATACCTTTTACGAATCACCGGGTACGGCCCACGAGTGGCTCACCTGGCGCAGATCGCTCTACCAGTTTGCACAGTTGCTATTTCAATAATTCACCCTGTATTGAAATGGGAGCAACAGCCCGATTATGATGACAACAAGAATAAACATATACCCACAAACCAATATAAAATGCAAATGAATATCCGATTGATTCCCGCAAAGGGTGCCATTATCATCACGCTGATGACATGGATGAGATTGACAATGGGAGGTGCAGCCTTTGCACAAAACCCCATCGTGCAGACAATGTATACCGCCGACCCTGCCCCCATGGTATGGAACGACCGGCTCTACCTCTACACCACTCATGACGCCGACGGATCTACCTGGTTCACAATGGACAACTGGCGGCTCTACTCCACCAACGACATGGTAAACTGGACCGATCACGGGGTAGTGCTCTCCTATACCGACTTCGAGTGGGCCAAAGGCGATGCGTGGGCAGCACAGTGCATAGAGAGGGGTGACAAATTTTATATGTACGTTCCGGTAATCTCAAGGGAGAATAACCGGGGCGCCATCGGCGTGGCGGTGGGCGACAGTCCCCTGGGACCGTTTCACGATCCATTGGGTAAACCGCTGGCACAGACAGACTGGGGAGACATCGACCCCACCGTCTTCGTTGATGACAACGGGCAGGCTTATCTCTATTGGGGAAATCCCAATCTCTATTACGTGAAGCTAAATGAAGACATGATCTCATTTGAGGGGAATATCGTGAAAGTACCCCTCACTGAAGAGTCGTTTGGTAAACGAGAGGGAGACCCACAGCGTAACACCCTCTACGAAGAGGGACCCTGGCTCTATAAGAGAAACAAGCTCTACTATCTCTTCTGGCCGGGAGGCCCTCTACCGGAACATATCGGCTACTCCACCAGCCACAGCCCGGAAGGGCCATGGAAATACGGAGGCGTGGTGATGCCGGCACAGGGAAGAGCTTTCACGAATCACCCCGCGGTGATCGACTTTCGCGGTAAGACCTACTTCTTCTATCATAACGGCGCCTTGCCGGGCGGCGGTGGCTTCACCCGCTCAGTAGCGGTGGAGGAACTCCGGTTTAATTCCGACGGAACCATCCCCCAACTGGACATGACCGACGGGATCAAAAAAGGATTGGCAACATTGAATCCCTACGTGTTGAACCAGGCCGAGACCATCGCCTTCTCCGAAGGATTTAAATCTTCGCAGAACGACCAGGTGGGAGTTTTTGTGACGGGCAACAAGGATGGCAGCTATATCAGGGTACGTGATGTGGATTTCCGGGAGAAGGGTGCCACAAAATTTTCCGCCCGTGTGGGCACCACCCACAACGATCCCATTACCCTGGAAGTAAGACTGGGAAGCCGGGAGGGTGAAAAGATCGCTTCGCTACGCATCCCCCGCACAGGTGGCAGTGACCGCTGGGCAGTGATCTCCACTGATATACCGAAGGTGACAGGCGTACATGATCTTTACTTCATCGTCAGGGGGAACCCAAAAAGTCATCTGATCTATTTCGATTACTGGAAGTTCGCTGAGTAAATGTGCTGCCCCAGAAGAGAAAACGAAACAACACACATCAACAATTGCACTTAAGAAAACAAAACAATGAAACATTTTTTTCTATCCCTCATCATCCTGATTGCATTTCCTGCCAGTATGCTTTATGCCCAGATAGCCACGCTGAGCAGCCCAGACGGAGAGCTAACACTTCAACTCTACCTCGAAGAGGGGCAACCCGGCTATTCCGTGGTGTATGCAGGCAAAACCATCCTGGAAAAATCACCGCTGGGAGTCATTACCAACGAGGGGGACTTCAGCAAAGACCTCGCGTTCAAAGGTTATGAGAGCTCGGCAGTGGATAAAAGCTATACCCAGGAAAAAATAAAACGGTCGGCTGTCCGTTACCAAGCCAACAAGATGGTTTGTTCCTTCGAAGATGGCAGGCAGAGAGGCCTGAACATCGTGTTTCAGGTGAGCAACAACGATGTGGCTTTCCGTTACGAACTCCCTCAGTGGGGTGAAAGGAGGGCTTGCGTGGTAGAAAAGGAAGCAACCGGATTCAAGTTTCCGGAATTTACCACAACCTTTCTCTCTCCGATGATGGGGGCCATGGGTGCCTTTGCCAGAACCTCGCCCAGCTACGAAAGCGGCTATACCAACGACGAACCGGTGGGAAAACCAACCTACGGTAACCTGGGATATGTCTTCCCCGGACTCTTTCGCATCGGGAACGACGGCTGGGCACTGATCTCCGAGACCGGCGTAACCAGTCAGTACTGCGCCTCCCATCTGAGCGATGGCACAAAGGAGGGTTTATACACGGTTGAATATCCGGATATGAGACAAAACAACGGATTTGGCAGTAGCGGTGCACAAATCCCGCTCCCCGGTGCGACCCCCTGGCGCACAATCACGGTGGGCAACAGCCTGAAGCCCATCGTGGAGACCACCATCCCGTTCGATCTGGTGGAGCCACTCTACAATGCGTCGCAGGAGTATCAATACGGCAGAGGTACCTGGAGCTGGATCGTCTGGCAGGATCAGAGCATGAACTGGGACGATCAGGTGAAATACATCGACCTGGCAGCGGAAATGGGATACGAATATATTCTGATCGATGCTTTGTGGGATTCCAACATCGGCTACGAGAAGATGGAGGAGCTGATCGGCTATGCCCGCTCAAAGGGTGTTGATGTCTTCCTCTGGTACAACTCCAACGGAGGATTCAATGATGCTCCACAAGGGCCCAGAAACAGAATGAGTACCTCCATCGCCAGAAAGAAGGAGATGAAATGGCTGAAAAAAGTGGGGGTGAAGGGGCTGAAAGTCGATTTCTTCGGTGGAGATAAGCAGGAAACAATGCGTTTTTACGAAGATATTCTCTCCGATGCCAATGACCACGGACTGATGATTATATTCCACGGCTGCACCCTTCCACGAGGATGGGAACGGATGTACCCCAACTTTGTGGGTAGTGAGGCGGTACTCGCTTCCGAGATGCTGATCTTCTCGCAGGATGTGCGGGAGAAAGAAGCTTTTTACGCCACCTTGCACCCCTTTATCCGCAACAGCGTAGGCAGCATGGAGTTCGGAGGGGTCTTTATGAATAAATTCCTCAACAGGGGAAACAACAGGGGACAACAACGACTTACTACCGATGTGTTTCAGATTGCAACCGGCATTCTCTTTCAAAATCCGGTGCAGATGTTTGCACTGACACCCAACAACCTGGCTGATGCCCCTGCGTCTCTGATTAGCTTTATGAAAGAGATCCCCACCACCTGGGATGAAACAGTGTATATTGACGGCTATCCCGGTAAGTTCTCGGTCATTGCCCGCCGCCACGGAGAGCAGTGGTATATTGCCGGGGTGAATGCCCTGGAACAGCCGCTGGAGCTGGAATTAAACCTACCCATGGTGGCAGGGCAAGAAGTGAGTATCTATTCCGACAACAGCAACCGGGAGGCACTTGTCACCAGCAACAAAGTCAATAAAAACGGCAAGGTAACCGTCACTCTACAGCCCAAAGGCGGTTTTGTCATCAAACAATAAGAATTACCCCGGTTCATCATATCTTGAGTAATCATACAATCGTTTTATTCACAGATGGTTGAAAAGCGGAAAATAAACATTCATTAAATTGAAGAGAATGAGAAGAATAAACTTAGGATTGTTTGTTTCTCTTTTTATTTGTTTTGGATCCATACAGGCACAGGAGAAACTATACAACAACGAATTTCCAATATCGGATGTAACGCTGCTCGAAGGGCCATTCAAAGATGCACGTGACCTCAACATCCAGGTACTTTTACAGTACGACGTGGATCGCTTGCTGGCACCCTACCGCAAAGTAGCCGGTCTGCCGGAGAAGGCAAAAAGCTATCCCAACTGGGACGGTCTGGATGGGCATGTGGCAGGGCACTACCTCTCTGCCATGGCAATAAATTATGCATCCACAGGCAATAGCGAGTGTAAAAAACGAATGGAACAGATGATTTCGGAACTAAGGATGTGCCTGGAAGCAAATGAAGTAAACAATGCGGAATGGGGTACCGGCTACGTCGGTGGGTTTCCCAACAGTGCGGCATTATGGTCAGCTTTCAAAAAGGGGGATTTTGGAACCTATATGTCTGCATGGGCGCCTTTCTACAACCTGCACAAGATGTATGCCGGCCTGCGGGATGCCTGGCTTTATGCAAACAACAAAGAGGCCAGGTCGCTGTTTCTGCAATTTTGCGATTGGGGTATTCGCATCACTTCTGCCCTTACCGATGAACAGATGCAATCGATGCTCAACATGGAACACGGCGGCATGAACGAGATCTTTGCCGATGCTTACCAGATAACCGGCAACGAGAAATACCTGGTGGCAGCCAGGAGATTTTCGCACAAGCAGTTTCTTGAACCGTTGTCGCAGGGGATTGACAATCTTGACAACAAGCACGCAAACACGCAGATACCCAAGTTTATCGGCTTTACCAGAATCGCCGAACTGAGTGGCGACAAAACATATGAAAATGCGGGACGCTTCTCATGGGAGACCATTGTGAGAAACCGCTCTTTGGCTTTCGGAGGAAATAGCCGCAGGGAACACTTTCCAGGCATCGCATCCTGTGGTGATTATATCAACGATGTGGACGGACCGGAGACCTGCAACTCCTACAATATGCTGAAGCTAACCGAAGATTTGTTTCGCATCCGTCCCTCGGCACATTACGCCGATTACTATGAACGTACGCTGTTTAATCACATTCTTTCTACTCAACACCCGGAGCATGGGGGGTACGTTTATTTCACCACAGCCCGTCCCCGTCATTACCGGGTTTATTCCACTCCCAACAATGCCATGTGGTGCTGCGTGGGCACAGGCATGGAAAACCACAGTAAATACAATCAGTTTATCTATACCCACTCCGGCGATTCACTCTTCCTGAACCTCTTTATCGCTTCCGAACTCAACTGGAAGGAGAAAAAAATCAGCATCAGGCAAGAGACAGGCTTTCCATGCGAAGAAGGCACAACGCTTACCATAACAAAAGGATCATCACACTTTCCACTCATGATCCGGTATCCCGAATGGGTGAAGGAGGGGGCATTGACAATCAGCGTAAACGGAAAAGAAGTAAAGTACGATTCTCTCCCTTCCTCCTACATCTGTATCGACAGGAAGTGGAAAAAAGGAGATGTGGTGAAAGTGAAGCTGCCGATGCACAACAGCATTGTACAACTGCCCCATGTAGACAAATACATCGCTTTTATGCGCGGTCCCATCTTGCTGGGCGCCAGGACCGGCGCAGACGATTTGAGAGGATTGCTAGCCGACGATGGACGATGGGCACAATACCCGGGCGGCAAGATGTTGCCTGTCGACCAGGCTCCCATCCTGGTTGAAGACGACATTCAAAATATTGCCAACAAGCTGATACCGGTAAAGGATAAGCCCTTGCATTTCAAGCTAAGTGTCAAAATGGAAAATCCGATGGACGTAACCCTGGAGCCCTTCGCAAAAATACACGATTCCCGGTACATGATCTACTGGCTGGCACTAACAAATAATGGATACAGCTCGTACAAGGACTCCCTGACGGCAATGGAAAACAAAAAGATTGCCATCGAAAAACGAACCATCGATTTTGTGGCAACCGGTGAACAACAGCCGGAAACGGACCATGCCATCGAAAAAGAACATTCTACCTCGGGAAACAGCAACAACGAGTTCTATCGTGATGCAACCGGAAATGGCTATTTCAGCTACGAGATGAAGACAAATTCCGAAACCGACCTTTGTCTCCTTGTTCGCTATTGGGGTGCTGAGTGGGGAGGCCGAAGGCTTGATATATACATCGACGATGAAAAGTTGTTGACCGAAGACAATACCGGCCGCTGGAACCAATCAAGATTCTTTGATGTGGAATATGGCATCCCCCGCAGGATGGTGGAAGGAAAGGATAAGATAAGGGTTAAGTTTCAGTCTCTGCCCGGCAATACTGCAGGGGCTGTATACTTTATCCGTTTGCTAAAACAAAGCCAATCGAGAAACTAAATTACAATGAAGCTAATCTATTTATGTACCCTATCGCTGTATATTGCCTGCCTCCCAGGTTGTAACCGCACAACAGAGCCGGCACCCGTGTACCCGATACCTTCCGAAAATCAGGTTCGCTGGCAGGAAATGGAATACTACTCTTTTATACACTTTTCATTGAACACCTATACCGACCAATCGTGGGGGTATGGCAACGAAGACATTCACCTGTTTAATCCAACAGAGCTCGATGCACGGCAGTGGGCCCGTATATGCAAAGAAGCAGGCATGAAAGGGATCATCCTAACTGCCAAGCACCACAGTGGCTTTTGCTTGTGGCCATCAGAATATACCGAATATTCGGTAAAGAACACCCCGTGGAAAGAAGGGAAAGGCGATGTGGTACGTGAACTGGCCGATGCCTGTGAAGAATACGGCCTGAAGCTGGGTATATACATTTCCCCCTGGGATAGAAACCATCCCGATTATGGAAAACCTGAATATATCACCTATTTCCGAAATCAGATTAAAGAGTTGCTGACCAACTATGGACCTATTTTTGAAATATGGTTCGATGGTGCGAATGGAGGTACGGGATACTATGGCGGAGCAAATGAAAACCGGCAAATAGACCGTACGACCTATTACGACTGGCTGCCCACCTACCAAATGATCTATGAGCTGCAGCCCGGCATTGTTATATGGAACGATGGCGGCGACAGGGCTGATCTGCGTTGGGTAGGTACCGAAGCGGGGTATGTGGGAGAAACGAACTGGAGTCTGCTCGACAGTACAGGAGTTGTGAGTGGGGATATGTTACATTATGGTCTCGAAACAGGAAATGCATGGGTGCCTGCCGAGGTAAATACTTCCATCAGGCCAGAATGGTTTTACCATCCCAGTGAAGATGGCAAAGTAAAAACCGTATCCCACCTGATGGATACCTATTACCATTCTATTGGCCGGAATGGCACATTTTTGCTGAATTTCCCCGTGATGCCCAATGGGTTAATTCACCCAAATGATGAAAAGGCTGCACTTGATCTGGCACAGGCTGTTCAGGAAGCATTTGCGACAGACCTGGCAGACAATGCAAAGGTAGAAGCGACAAATGTCAGGGGGAACACCGCAAAATTTGCAGCAAAAAAAGCGATCGACAACAACAAGGATACCTATTGGGCTACCGATGAAAGCGTTACAACAGCCTCCCTGACCATCGATTTCGAAAGACCAACCGCTTTCAACCGGTTTATGGTGCAAGAACAGATACGCCTGGGACAACGGGTAAAATCATTCACGGTGGAAGCGCTTGTCGGAAATGATTGGGAAGAAGTTGCCACAGGCACCACAATCGGCTATAAACGTATACTTCGTTTTCCTACTTTGGAAGCAAGCAAGGTTCGCTTCAACGTTACCAGTTCAAAAGCCTGTCCGGTGATATCGAACATCGGCGTTTACAATGCGCCGCAAATACTGACACCCCCAACGATCATACGCAACAAGTCGGGTGATGTAATAATAACCCCCGCCGATTTTGAATCTGAGGTGTATTTCACAATCGATGGCAGCAAACCCAGCGCCGGCTCGAACAAATATTCCGGGCCCATTCACTCAGACAACAAACTGGTAGTAAATGCCATTGCTTATGAACCTTCATCGGGAAGAAGCAGCGAAGTAAGTCACCAGGAATTCGACTTACCCCGCAAGGATTGGACCATCCTGGGGATTGAAGACGACAAAGCATATGCAATACTGGATGGCAACCCATACACTGCCTGGCACCAGAAGGTGAGCACACTGCCTGCCGACCTGATCATCGACCTAAACAAAGAACTCATTTTGAATGGATTTAGATATCACCCCGATATGGGTATGTGGGGCCCGGGTATAATTACGGAATACCAGATCTACGTTTCCACCGACCAAAAAAAGTGGAAAATAGTCAGTGAGGGCGAATTTGCAAACATAAAAAATAACCCGTTATGGCAAACCAAAATGTTTAAAGAAGAAAAAGCCCGCTATGTATTGTTTCGTGCGATAAAAAATACCGAAAACAATCACAACATCGGATATGCCGAGATTGACCTCATTACAAATTGAACGGAAATATATTTTTTCTATCCGTTACGAGACAACAGAGTGTGAATAATTATTAACGAAAGAGCAGAAAGTTTCGAATTACGTGGTATTGAGCAGTTGAGGCCGTACGAATTGAGTTAGTCTTACCATAAGTTTTACTATCCCAATAAAGAAAAAAATGAGAAGAAGATTGCTGATAATTTTGCTGTTGTCCTGCCATATCCAAATATATGGTCAGTCCCAAAGCAATAAGATATCGAATCCATTGGAAGAACTGGTTAGTATATATGAATATGGAGAAAATATAACATCGTATGAGACAAATTTCAAAAATTTATTGAATAATTGGAAGACTGAGAATATTACAAATGCAAATGAGTACGAATTTGTGAACATTTCGTTTGTCGAATCCATATCAGACTCGATTAGATATATTTATTATCGCAATTATTTTTCTGGGGGGGAGCCTGTTTATTCCTCAATTAAAAGTAATAGAGGAACAGGTACATATCAATGACAAAGTCTATTCGATTAAGTTTACATATTTAGGAAATACTTACACTAATTATGTAATTTGCAGTTCTTCAAGTAAAAAGGTAGTCATAGACTGTTTTTTTAAGAATATAGTGATAGATAAATGAATAAAATAAACGCACAATGAACAAAATTTTGAACACATTTTATAAAATTCTCCTTGTAGGTGCAGTAGTTGTCGCTACACTCCCGATCAAAGCACAAAATCCTGTCGTCCAGACCTGTTTTACAGCGGACCCGGCACCGATGGTATACAACGGTACTGTATACCTGTATACTTCTCACGACGCGGACTCAACAGCAAATAACTTCTTTACTATGTACGACTGGCGTTGCTATTCATCGAAAGACATGGTGAACTGGACCGACCACGGCGCCGTGGCTTCGTTGAAAAACTTTGCCTGGATGAACAAAACAAACGGGGCGTGGGCACCGCAATGTATAGAGCGAAATGGTAAGTTTTACCTCTACGTTCCCATTCATGGCGAGGGTATTTCGGTGCTTGTTTCCGATTCTCCCACCGGTCCGTTTACCGATCCAATTGGAAAACGCCTGATCGACAGTGATCATATTTGGCAGGACATTGACCCAACCGTGGCTATTGATGGCGAGGGACAAGCCTGGTTATATTGGGGAAATCCCGGTCTGTGGTATGTCAGGCTGAACGAAGATATGATATCGTACGACCGTAGCATTGGCCGGAATGGTATTGTCTCCATTGAAATGACTCCCGAATCCTTTGGCTCCAAAACAGGCCGCGACGGAAAACCTGGAACCACCTACACCGAAGGTCCGTGGTTCTATAAACGCAACAATCTCTATTACATGATTTATGCCGCCGAAGGTATTCCCGAATACATCTCTTATTCTACCGCCAATTCTCCCGAAGGGCCCTGGGCATACAAAGGTCAGATTATGAAAAGAACCGACCACCTGGCCTTTACCAACCACGCAGGAGTCATCGATTTTAAGGGAAATTCGTACATCTTTTATCACGATCAGGCTTTGTCAATTAATCAAGGCTTTAAACGTTCGGTTAGTGTAGAACAATTCAGTTATAATGCCGATGGCAGCATTCCGCTAATCACCCCTACCAAAGAGGGCGTGACCAAAAGTGTTGCCAATTTAGATCCTTATCAAGAGGTGGAAGCCGAGACCATCGCATGGAGCGAAGGTTTAAAGACTGCTGGCAACAGCCAGGAAGGCGTTTATGTAACCAACATTGAAAGTGGCGATTATCTACAGGTACGCAGCGTCGATTTTGGGAAAGGTGCCAAAACCTTCGAAGCAAGTGTGGCATCTGCCTCTCAAGGTGGTAAAATCGAAATCCGGCGAAACAATCCCAATGGGGAATTGCTGGGCACAATCGATGTAAAAAACACAGGTGGATGGTTAAATTGGACAACCGTAAAAAGCAATATAAAGAAAATCAATGGCATACACGACATCTGCTTTGTGTTCAAAGGCGGCGAAGGTGAGTTGTTCAACTTCGACTGGTGGAAATTAAAAAAGTGATTTAAAAACATGAAGAACATGACAGTAGAAAAATTGTGCCGAAATTCCAGCATTCTATTGCTATTTCAGTTGATCGCGATTTTACTTTTTTTCAGCAATAACACCTACACTTATGCCCAAAGCAAAGTGCTCGCTCACTGGCGCTTTGAACAGGTTCAGCATCTCAATGGTGACTCCGCTTCGACTTTAATAGATGGGCACCAAGGTCCTTCAGAGGATCAACCTTTTGTTTTCGATGAATCGGGCAAAGGCAACTATCTGATAATACGTGGGAACATGCCATCACCAAATGTCCTTTCAGACAATGTCCCGTCAGTTTTGGCAGATGGGAAGCCCAACTCCCACTCGTTATCCATTAAGCGCAGTGAATATGTGGTAACCTATGATCAACCCCTGGCATATTACGACATGCGCAAGAGCTGGACAATTGAAGCAAGCTTGATGTGCAACCTCCTGGGTACCGAACAGGTGTATCTTTGCAAGGAAGGCGGGAGGGGGCATTTGGCAGGCGATGTCTCGATTGGTTTTGACAATATGCATACAAAATACTTTGTGGAATTGATGTGTGCCGATGGTGTGGCACGCCGCGTTGTTGCCGGTGATAAAGTAGAGGCAGGTAAGTGGTACGATGTACGCGCGCATGCCGTTTACGATATTAAAAAAGATCAAACCACCATGCAAATACAGGTAAAATCTTCTACCCAAGACAGCTTTGGCAAGCCTTCCTCTATTACCTTCAGTGGCCCGGCAATGCGCAGCGATGCCGGAACATGGATTATTGGACATGGCTATCCTGGCGGTTTTCCCAACAGCTTAGCTGTTCTTGATGGTGGTATCGATGAAGTTAAAATTTCAGGCGAAGCCATGCCACGCGTACCAGGACAGAATCCACTGTTCACCGATACCTTTACTGCTGACCCGGCTGCACTGGTTGTTGGCGACAGGCTTTACGTTTATGCAGGGCACGACAAGGCTAATCCGGGAGGATGGTTCAATATGCCCGAATGGCTTTGCTATTCAACCACCGATATGAAAAAATGGACTGCCCATGGTCCTGTATTGGCTGCAAAAGATTTTGTTAATGCCCACAGTTGGGCTGCATGGGCTGCACAAGTCGTTGAAAAGGATGGTAAATATTATTTCTATGTTACGCTCGACAGAAAAGAAGGACATTTTATCACAGTAGCTGTTAGCGACAGCCCTACTGGACCCTTTAAAGAAGCACGTCCGGGTCAACCACTTATTACAGATGACATGACAACCGACTCCCACCGGTGGAATTCCGATATCGACCCAACTGTATTCATTGACGATGATGGAACACCCTGGATGGCTTGGGGAAATGGCGACTGTTATATGGTAAAACTAAATCGCAACATGGTGGAGCTAGATGGCCCAATTACCAAAGTACCTTTCAGAAATTTCTCCGAAGGCCCCTGGCTCTTCAAACGCGGTAATCTTTACTACAATATTTATGCGGCGGATGCACCCGGTGTACAGCCCGAGCAGATTGCTTATTCAACAGCTCCAGATATAAACGGGCCATGGACTTATGGAGGGTTGATCACAGGCCCTGCAAAGCACGGGTTTACTATTCATCCGGCCGTTGTGGAGTTCAAAGATCAATGGTATTTCTTCTATCACGACGGTTCTTATTCTTTGAATGGAGAACCTGGCGGCGACTGTCGTCGTCAGGTTTGCGTTGAATACCTCTACTTCGATAAAGATGGCAGTATAAAACCAATCACCCTAACTGTTGAAGGGGTTAGTATAAAACCGAAAAAATAATCACAAAAATCATATTTACAATGAAAAAAGTATTAATAATTAATGTTCTTATGGCAATTGCCTTTCTATGCATTGCACAAAAACCGACGACCCTGCCTATTATATCAACAAAATACACAGCCGATCCCGCGCCTATGGTGTATAACGATACCGTATTCTTATATACATCACACGACGAGGACGATGCAATGGGTTTTAAAATGCAAGACTGGCTTTTATATTCATCCACCGACATGGTAAACTGGACCGAACATGGGGTGGTAGCCTCATTGAAAGATTTCAAATGGGTTCCTTACGACAACGGTGCCTGGGCGGTTCAGTGCATCGAACGTAACGGGAAATTTTATCTCTATTGCCCCATGCCGGGCGGGGTTGGAATTGGCGTACTGGTAGCCGACAGCCCTTATGGTCCTTTCAAAGACCCTCTGGGGAAGCCTTTAATAAAAAACAGCAGCCACGACATCGATCCAACTGTATTGATTGACGACGATGGTCAGGCCTATATGTACTGGGGAAATCCCCAGGTGTATTGGGTGAAACTGAACGAAGACATGATTTCCTACTCGGGCGAGATCATGCAAGATTCCACAACGCCGGCAAACTACCAGGAAGGGCCGTGGGTGTGGAAGCGCAACGGCTTCTACTACCTGGCATATGCCTCAACCTGTTGTCCTGAAGGCATTGGCTATGCCATGAGTAGCTCACCCACAGGGGAATGGGAATACAAAGGCATGATTGTGGATGCCTCGGAAAAGACCCGTGGCAACCACCCTGGAATTATCGAATTCAAAGGTAAATCATATTGTTTTGGGCATAGTTACGACTTGCTTAAACTATCTACAAGCAAATTTTATGAACGACGTTCGGTCGATATGGATGAAATGAGGTATCATCCCGATGGAACCATACAGAACCGCACCTACTGGTCCGTTGAAGGTCCTGCACAAGTAGGCACATTGAATCCCTTCAAGCGTGTTGAAGCGGAAACAATGGCCTGGAGCGAAGGCCTGAAAACACACTTCGAAACCGAATGGGAAGGCGACTTCGACTGGGCCAGGGGCAGAAAAATTGCCGATCGATTGTATGTAACATCCATCAACCATGGCGATTATATTCTGGTAAAAGGGGTCAATTTTTCCGATGGTGCAAAAACGATCGATGTGAGTGTCTCTCCGCTTAACGGAGGGAAAATCGAAATCCATGCCGATAAAATCGATGGCCCTCTCGTTGCCACCGTTGAGATAAATTCTTCCCGGGAAGCCGGTTTATGGAAGACATTTTCCGCTCCAACTGAACATGTGAAAGGAGTACATGATTTGTATTTTGTCTTCAGGGGAGAAAAAGACCTGTTCAATTTCGATTGGTGGAAGTTTTCAAAATAGAAACATAGTAAAATTTGATAGATCATGAGAAGATTTTTTTATTTGGCTTGTATCCTCTTTTTTGCAACAAACCTTCTGGCACAAGATCGCGCTCCACATCCCGAGCTGGAAAATCCGGCAATACAGGGAATCAATAAGGAGTTGCCACGTGCTTCTTTTGTGAGTTATAACAACAGGGAAGTTGCATTGCAGAACAACAAGTTAAACTCATCGCAGTTCATATCGTTGAATGGAACCTGGAAATTTAAATTCGTTACCGGGGTATCGAACCGGATTAAAGAGTTTGCAGCCCCCAACTCTGATCTTTCGGAGTGGAACGAAATAAAGGTGCCCTCCAACATGGAAATAGAGGGCTATGGATATCCGATTTACACAAACGTCAGTTATGAATTTTATCCGCAGTGGAACTTCAAGCCTCCCTATGTCAACGATTTAGAAAAGAACAACATCGGCTACTACCGTCGCGACCTGGAAATTCCCCAATCATGGGACGGACAGCAGGTATTTATCCATTTTGGGTCCATCAAATCGGTTGGATTTGTATGGGTAAACGGACATAAAGCCGGCATGAGCAAGGATAGTAAGACACCGCAGGAATTCGACATTACCAAATACATTAAACCCGGAAGGAACTCCATTGCCGTGGAGGTTTTTCGCTGGAGTGATGCTGCTTACCTTGAGTGTCAGGACTTTTGGCGTTTGAGCGGCATACCACGTGAAGTGTATGTATATGCCCAACCGAAGGTTCGTTTGCGTGATTTTTTTGCACAATGTACGCTGGATGATACCTATACCGATGGCATTTTTGACCTCGACGTGGAGTTAAAAAACCACACCGGTAATAAAGTCACCCAATCGGTAAGCTATGAGATCCTGGATGATACGGGCAAAACAATTTCGTCGGAGAGCAAAACCATTCAAATAAACGATTCCGTCGGGACTGTGAGTTTTGGAACCATCCTTCCCGGGGTAAAGGCCTGGAGCGCTGAAATCCCTTATCTGTATACTTTGTTGCTCACCATGAAAGATGCTTCCGGAAAAACGACCGAGGCGACATCAATAAAAATTGGTTTCCGGACAAGCGAGGTAAAAAACGGACAGTACTTGGTCAATGGTCAGCCTGTGTTGCTGAAAGGAGTAAACCTTCACGAATTTAACCAAATAAACGGTCAGGTAGTCGATGAGAAGGATGTGATGCTCGATATGGAACGGATGAAGCAGCTTAATATAAATGCCATCCGCCTGAGCCACTATCCGCAGCCTGCATTTTTCTATGACCTTACGGACAAATATGGTTTCTATATTGTTGACGAAGCCAACATAGAATCGCATGGTATGGGCTATGACCGCGCTAAAGGTAAAAGCCTGGCCAACAACCTTGATTGGACAGAGGCTCACCTGTTTCGCACCCGCAATATGTTTGAACGGGACAAAAACCATCCGTCTGTTGTGATATGGTCATTGGGTAACGAAGCCGGCAACGGGTATAATTTTTACCAGACCTATCTGTTCATTCGCAGCCGCGATAAGAATCGCCCAATTCAATACGAGCAGGCGGGCCACGAATGGAATACCGATATTGTGTGTCCTATGTATGCCAAGCCTCAACATATTGAACATTACGCAAATAACTTCACAGACAGGCCCCTGGTGCTTTGCGAGTATGAACATGCCATGGGGAACAGTATGGGTAATTTAAAAGACTACTGGGATATCATTGAAAAATACCCCAATCTTCAGGGCGGTTTTATATGGGATTGGGTGGATCAGGGACTGGTCAACGAAAATGAAAAGGGTACATTCTGGGCCTATGGAGGCGATTACGGTCCCCCGGGAACACCATCCGATGGCAATTTTCTGATTAACGGGGTTGTTTTTCCCGACAGGAGCTTCAAGCCTCACAGTTACGAGGTGAAGCATGTCTATCAAAACATTGGTTTTGAACCCGAAAACCTTGAGAACGGACAGATACAAATAAAGAACAAGTTCTTTTTTACCAACCTCTCTAAATACAATTTCAGCTACACAATCACGGCCAACGGCAAAGTGGTAAAAACAGAAAAACTACCTTCAATGGATGTGGCTCCTCAGCAATCCAAAATAGTCGACATTGACTTAAAGGGGATTTCAGCACGCCCGGGAGTCGAATACTTTGTGACGCTATCGGCCAAAACCAGCACAGCTGACAACCTGCTACCCAAAGGATGGGAGATAGCCTCAGGACAAATCAAGCTTCCTGTCGAAGCGCCCAAAGTCCCAATCGATATGGCTAAAACAGGAAAGGTGACTTGCACGGAAGGAACCACCATCGACATCAACGGAAAAGGATTCTCGCTGGCCATCGATGCACAGTCAGGAGTGATCACATCGTATAAAGCCAAAGGCCGGGAATTGTTATTGAATGGATTTGGGCCGCGTCCTGCATTTTGGAGAGGCACAACCGATAACGATTATGGCTGGCGCATGCCTCGCGTGGCCCGCCCCTGGAAAACAGCATCGGGGCAAAACCCTGTCGCGGCAAGCGTGAAGACAACCCGGTTAGGAAATGCCGTTCAGATTGAGGTTGTGTATAAACTTGACTCTTTACAATCGACATGGCAAACTCTCTATACGGTTATGGGCAATGGCATGGTAAAGGTCGACAACAGCCTTGTCACCGAAGGCGAGAATATTCCAATTATTCCAAGAGTAGGGATGAAAATGCAGCTGCCTTCAGCATTTTCTCAAGTGGAATATTTTGGTTGTGGTCCCTGGGAGAACTACTCCGATCGGAACGCTTCCTCGTTCGTTGGCCGTTATAAGACTGCGGTGGCGGATATGTATGTACCGTATATCCGTCCTCAGGAAAACGGTCACCGTACCAACGTACGCTGGCTGGCTTTAAGCCGGGACGATGGGAGCGGACTTCTGGTTGTAGCCGACTCGCTCATTGAGTTTAATGCTTCAAACAATCCAGTTGAAGATTTTGATGCAGGCCCCAATAAGGACAGGAACCTGCGTCATGCGAACGATATTAAACCACACGACCTGGTGGAGATACACATAGATTACCGCATGATGGGTGTCGCCGGCGATGACAGCTGGGGTGCCATGCCACACGAACCCTATCTTGTAAGACCATCTGCTGAAGGACATAAATACAGTTTTACCCTCATGCCCTTTCATTCGGCTAAAGAGATGGAGTCTCTGCTCGTGCGTTGACGCCATGCATGCATACTGCTGCTGTTATAGCAAGGGTTGGGAAAATTTTCTTGCCCAAGATATTCTTAACTGATATAAGACCAAATATTGTAAAAACAAATACCATAAGATGATGAAAAAAATTGTTGCTGCGCTTTGCATATTGATGTTATTCTCAAATCCGGGCTTTGCTCAATCGTATAAAAAGACCGGACTGGGAGTGAGCGCTCAGGTTAATTCGATGGACATAGAGATACAGTTCTACGGACCATCAATAGTTCGGGTGGTGAAATCACCCGAAGGGAAAAACGTTAATAAAGAAAGTTTGTCCGTTGTCAAGACTCCGGAAAAAACAACTTTTACCACGAAACAGAAAGGGGATGAACTCCTGTTGAAGAATAAACTCGTGGAAGTGGCTTTGAACATGAAAAGCGGAAAAGTGACTTTCAAAAGCGCAAAGAATCAGGTACTTTTGACCGAAAAAGAAGCCGGTGCTACTTTCACTGACTTCGACGATGCCGGGGTAAAAATCTATCGTGTGAACCAGTCCTATGTACTGGATCAGGACGAAGCTATCTACGGCCTTGGTATTCTTCAAAATGGGAAAATGTCTCAGCGAAACCAGGAGGTGCATATGGTTCAAAACAACACATGGGATTTTGTGACATTTTTCCAGTCCGTGAAAGGGTACGGACTTTTCTGGGATAACTATTCGCCCACCACCTTTAAAGACAAACCAGGCGAAACATCTTTTAGTTCTGAAGTGGGTGAATGCATCGACTACTATTTTATGTATGGAGGTGATGCCGATGGTGTTATTGCGGAGATGCGTGACCTCACCGGACAGGTTCCCATGTTTCCATTGTGGACCTATGGATACTGGCAAAGCAAAGAACGATACAAAAGCCAGCAGGAGACCGTCGGTGTGGTAAAAAAATACCGCGAGCTGGG
>NZ_DCEN01000003.1:11787-12394 GCF_002316955.1 Proteiniphilum sp. UBA1028 | reverse complement strand
TCAACGAGATCCATGAGATGAATGCACACATGATCATTTCCATTTGGTCTTCGTTTGGCCCTGCCACCAAGCAATACCGTCAATTGGATAAGATGGGGGCTCTCTTCAACTTCAACACATGGCCCGAATCGGGTCTTACCAGTTGGCCACCCAACATGGACTATCCTTCGGGCGTACGTGTATACGACGCCTTCAACCCCAAGGCGAGGGATATTTACTGGAAACACCTGAACGAAGGTCTGTTTAAGTTGGGCATAGACGGATGGTGGATGGATTCAACAGAACCGGACCATTTGAGTTTTAAGCCGGAGGACATGAATACCCAAACGGCCATGGGCTCTTTCCGAAAGGTAAGGAATGCCTACCCTCTGGTCACGGTGGGCGGTGTGTATGACAATCAGCGGGCAGTAACCTCCGACAAAAGAGTGTTTATTCTTACGCGATCCGGATTTGCCGGTCAGCAACGCTATGGCGCCAACGTATGGTCGGGCGATGTCTTTTCATCGTGGGAGAATTTTCGAAATCAAATTCCCGCAGGACTTAATTTCTCGATGTGTGGCATTCCGCACTGGAACAGCGATATTGGCGGATTTTTTGCCGGGGCCTA
>NZ_DCEN01000003.1:10968-11594 GCF_002316955.1 Proteiniphilum sp. UBA1028 | reverse complement strand
TATGTTCGCTGGATGCAATTCGGCGCCTTCAACCCGATGATGCGTTCGCACGGTACCGACCTCTCGAGGGAGATTTATCATTTTGGACAAAAGGGAGAACCCATATACGATGCCATCGAGCGCACAATTCGTTTGCGTTATTCTCTGTTGCCCTATATTTATTCCACTGCTTGGGAAGTAACAAACAAGCAGTCGAGTTTCATGCGGGCACTGGTGATGGACTTTGCACAGGATAAGAATGTCTGGGACATCAAGAACCAGTTCATGTTTGGTAATTCCATACTGGTTGCTCCAGTGACGGAGGCGCAGTATACTCCCGAGAAAATTGTGGATGCCAGCATAGAAGAAGGGTGGACACGAGCAAATGGAGAAGGGACAGAGAAAGGTTCACAAATAGATTTTACTGCTAAAAAAACCTCTAACCTCTATCTTCCGGCAGGTTCAAGATGGTATGATTTCTGGACGAACGAAAGATTTGACGGAGGAAAGGAAATCTCAAAAGAAACAAGCATCGACATCATTCCCTTATACATAAAAGCAGGAACCATCCTTCCCATAGGTCCCGAGGTGCAATATGCCACCGAGAAAAGCTGGGACAACCTGGAACTGAGAATTTACGAAGGTGC
>NZ_DCEN01000003.1:9339-10754 GCF_002316955.1 Proteiniphilum sp. UBA1028 | reverse complement strand
TGGAATGATGCAAAAAAAGTGCTTACAATCAGTGGCCGCAATGGTTCGTTTCCGGGCATGCTTACACAAAGAAAGTTCCATATTGTGCGCGTCGGAAAAAACAAAGCGAACGGAATGGAAAAGGTTGAGAAGTTTGACAGGGTTGTCAATTATACCGGACACAAGGTTGAACTTAAGTTTTAGCACCCCAATCCCATTTGTTTCAATATTTCTATTTCATCCAAGATCACAGGATTATGAAAGGATTTATTTTTGGATTGATTGTGTTGTTTGGATTGGCGTTGAATAATCAACTATTTGCTCAACCTAAGCAAGCAAAAAAAAACGCATTATCCGGGAACAATCACCCTGAACAAGTTCCGGATATCTGGAACCTGCCACCGCTACCAGTGAGTGAAGGTCCTTATCCTGCCAGTTGGGAAGGGTTGAGTCGAATGTATGTGGTGCCGCAATGGTGGCGTGAAGCAAAATTTGGAGCCTGGTCGCATTGGAGCCCTCAGTCTATGCCCGAGCAGGGCGACTGGTACGCACGAGGCATGTATATGGAAGGTAGCCCTCAGTATCAGTACCATCTCGAACAATTCGGTCATCCGTCTGAATATGGCTACAAAGATATTTGTCACAACTGGATAACCGATCGATGGAATCCTGATGAGTTAATGGATTTATACGTAGAGATGGGGGCACGCTACTTTATGGCGATGGGTTGTCATCACGACAATTTCGATTGTTACGATTCAAAGTATCAGCCCTGGAATTCTGTAAATATCGGCCCCAAAAAAGACATTGTCGGGATTTGGGAAAAGAAAGCACGTGAGCATGGGATGCGTTTTGGCATAGGATTTCACAATACACCCTCTCGTACTTGGGGCCAATTTATGACTGTGCGATACACCAGTGACAAAATGGGCCCAATGGCGGGTGTACCATACGACGCGCTTCAAACTACGGCTGATGGCAAAGGAAAATGGTGGGAAGGAATGAATCCAGTGGACTTATATGGCGAGATTCACGACAAAAATGACCCACTGCATTCACCATTTGCCAATCAGTTTATGTGGCGTGTAGACGATGCCATTACCAAGTATCATCCCGATGTGATTTACTTTGATGAACATGCGGGAAACTCACAAGTTGATTTAGGGGTAACGATGGGGCTTGGCTTTCTCGCTCCCCAATTAATTGCAAATTACTACAACAAATCCTTGCACTGGAACAAGGGAAAAATGGATGTGGTAGTAAACCTCAAAGGTGTGGGAGGACAGTACAACAGCTTTCAAAAGAACCCGGAGTTGCTCCCATTGGCCGACCGATCGCTGGTTAAGAGCACAGAGGCCATCATAGAACAGGAAATTAAGGCCTATCCGTTCCAGACTGAAACCAGCATTGCCGACTGGCATTACAGGACAGGGCAG
>NZ_DCEN01000003.1:5319-9180 GCF_002316955.1 Proteiniphilum sp. UBA1028 | reverse complement strand
AGTACATGGATGCGGCTACCGTAATCCAATTGCTGATGCAAAATGTCAGCCGCAACGGAACCATGTTGCTCAATCTTACTCAGCATGGTCGTGGTGATCTTGATCCGGAGGTAATCGCTATGGCAAAAGATGTGGGTGCATGGTTGAAAATAAACGGCAAGGCGGTTTTCGGATCGCGACCTTTTGAGGTTTATGGCGAGAATAATATTTGCTTTACACGCAATAATGGGTATATTTACGCAACAATTTTTAACTGGGATGACAGCCCGATCACTTTTAAATCCCTGCATTCAAATGGGAGCACGCTGGGTAAGATTTCCAGGGTAGACATGCTTGGTAGCGACATCGAGATCAATTTCGTACAGAATGAAACGGGATTGACAATAACACCCAGTCAAAAACTACAATCCATCGATGGAATCACCGATAGTTCGCTGTCACATGCATACCGTGTTTTACAAATTACCCACGATAAGGGGTGGGTAAACGATGACGACCCGGGCATTGTAGCTCCCGGATGGAAACGGGCTTGTAACCTGGAATCAGGCGACTACAACAATGACCTGACCATGAGCGAAATAGCGGGTGACGTTTGGAGTTACTCTTTTAAGGGTAGTGGCGTAACAGTCATTGCGCCAAAAGAAGAGGGTGCTGGCATTATTGAAATACAGATTGATGATAACGTGAGGGCTACAGTCAATTTGTCAACTACGGGAATACGCAAGCCACAGCAGCTTGTATGCGAGATACGCGATCTGGAACCCGGTAATCATACTATAAAAATTATAAACCGGGGTGACGGAAATGTAGCAATTGATGCATTAAAAATAGATAATCTCAAAGATGAAATTTAGTTTTTTACCAATTTTATTATCAGGAGTAATCATAACTTCGTGTGTCCCAAAGCATGAGGATATGATGGAAGGGATCTATGAACCTACGTGGGAGTCACTTGCCCAGTATGAAAAAGCCCCGGATTGGTTCAGGGATGTCAAATTTGGAATTTGGTCCCATTGGGGGCCACAGTGTCAACCCGGACAAGGGGATTGGTATGCCCGGGAAATGTACATGGAGGGAAGTCGTGCCTACCGATGGCATGTCGAAAATTATGGCCATCCATCGGAATTTGGATTCAAGGATGTAATCAATCTCTGGAAAGCCGACAAATGGGATCCTGAAGAGTTGATGGAGTTGTACCATCGGGTAGGAGCGCGTTACTTCTTCACCCTGGGTAATCATCACGATAATTTTGACAACTGGAACAGCAAGCATCACAAGTGGAATGCTGTAAATATGGGGCCTAAAAAAGACATTGTGGGTGGCTGGGAGAAAGTAGCGCGAAAATATGGGATGTATTTCGGCGTGAGTATCCATTCGGCACATGCATGGACCTGGTATGAAACCGCTCAACGCGCCGATGAGGAAGGTGCGTTATCCGGTGTGCCATTCGACGGAAAAATGACGAAAAAAAATGGCAAGGGTAAATGGTGGAACGGATATGATCCACAGGAGTTATACGCGCAAAACCACCCGTTGAGTGAAGAGAGCTGGGACAATGGCATGATTCATCGCCAATGGGCTTGGGGAAATGGTGCTTTTCCTCCTTCAGAAGAATATTGTCAGAATTTTTTTGATCGTAATGTGGATATGATCAATCATTATAGTCCCGACCTGATTTACTACGACGATACCGCTATGCCTTTGTGGCCTGTGAGTGATGCCGGTTTGCGTACCGTAGCTCACTTTTACAATAAAAGCGTTAGCGAGAATGAAGGCAAAAATGAAGCCGTTGTATTCGCCAAAATTTTGTCTGATGAACAGAAGAATGCATTGGTATGGGATGTGGAGAAAGGGGTTCCCGATCAGATACAGGAGAAGCCGTGGCAAACATGTACTTGCTTGGGATCATGGCATTACGACCAATCCATTTACGACAATGATCGATACAAATCTGCAAAAACAGTCGTCCACATGTTGATTGACATTATCAGCAAAAATGGGAATTTATTGCTGAGTGTGCCGCAGAGGGGGGACGGAACGATTGACGACAAAGAGCGGAAGATATTAGAGGATATCGCAGCCTGGATGGCGGTGAACAGCGAAGGGGTATACGACACACGTCCCTGGAAGATTTTTGGTGAAGGGCCCGTAGCGGAAGCTAGCAATCCGCTGCAAGCTCAGGGCTTTAACGAAGGAAGGCACGCTCCGTATACTTCGGCAGATATTCGTTTTGTAGTGAAGGGCGACAACCTCTATGCCCATGTACTGGCGCACCCGGAAGACAACAAAGTGGTTATCCGGTCCCTGTCGGAAGGAAATCCGTTAATGGAGGGAGAAATCAAGTCAGTGTCTCTGGTTGGAAGCAACAGAGAGATAGAGTTCAAAAGGAACACCGAAGGGCTCATGATTGAACTACCCGATGAGGGTGCACCGAATGAGATCTCCCTGTTGCTGAAAATCTCGTAACATGAACTTCTTTTCCCTCTTATTGATGGGAAAGGGATTCATGCTATCGGCCAGTTCCATGTGTGTTAACAAAAATGGGGGAATTTGTATGAACAACAAAAGCAATATCTTCGTCCGAATCACAATGCAGTCACTTCTCATTGTCGTTGCCGCCGGATTGATTGGCTCCTGTTCAATCCCTGCAAAAAAGGCACCAACAGGTCGTGAAAAAATCTCTCTCAACGAGGATTGGTTTTTTTACCGATACCACATTGCTGAGAAAGCCGACGCATTGAATTATGACATACGTCCTGAAGTTGAAGATGCGAGAGAGTATCTGGTAGCGGATGCCAAACCCACGGAAGCAGTAGAGGCAGGTACTTCCGCAGAGGTATTAAAGCCATGGATCCTGCCCACGGCAAATCCTTTTATCAAAGATTTCAAAAAACATCATATTCGTCCCGAAGGTGAAGCGCCCGGAAAAGATTTCCCTTTTGTGCAACACGATTTTGATGACTCTGGCTGGCAGCGGGTCAACCTGCCGCACGACTGGGCCATTGAGGGACCTTTTTACAAAGGGGATAGCCCGGAAGTGGGTGGCGGAATGGGACGTCTTCCTGTACAGGGGGTTGCCTGGTACAGAAAGAAAATTGACATTCCCTCTTCCGACAAAGGCAGGTCTGTTTTTCTTGACGTGGAGGGCGCCATGTCCTATGCCATGGTCTGGCTCAACGGCACCCTGGTGGGCGGCTGGCCCTATGGCTACAACTCATGGCAACTGGATCTGACACCCTATATTCTCTATGGTGAAGAGAACCAGCTGGCAATCCGCCTCGACAACCCCAACCACTCCTCACGCTGGTATCCGGGTGCGGGGATCTACCGAAATGTATGGCTGATCAAAACTCACCCGGTACACATTGGTCAGTGGGGAACCTATGTGACGACGAGAGAAGTCTCCGCATCCTCGGCGACGGTCGACCTGGAAGTAAACGTCGACAACGATTCGGGATCGGATGTGACGGTGTCTATCGGGACTGAGATCTATGAACTGGACAGCCTGGGAGAAAAAGGGAAAAAGGTCATTGCATCTTTCCCGGTTACAGAGATTGCATTGGGCGCAGGAGAGAGAGATAAAAGCAAACACACCACCGTGGTAAGAAACCCTAGGCTGTGGGGACCAAAGCCTACACAGACCCCTCACCTTTACCGGGCTATCACCACCTTGAAACAAAACGGCAGGGTGATCGACTGCTACGAAACAAGCTTCGGCATCCGCAAGCTGTTGCTCGATCCGAAACAGGGAGTGGTGGTGAACGGGGAAGTAGTCAAGCTGAAGGGAGTCAACCAGCACCACGACCAGGGTGCACTGGGTGCGGCGTTCAACCGGCGCGCCGCGGAACGACAGCTTGAGCT
>NZ_DCEN01000003.1:0-5167 GCF_002316955.1 Proteiniphilum sp. UBA1028 | reverse complement strand
GAACGACAGCTTGAGCTGCTGCAGGAGATGGGATGCAATGCTGTCCGCATGGCACATAACCCGCCAGCGCCGGAACTGTTGGAGTTAACCGATCGGATGGGATTCCTGGTGGTTAATGAGATCTTCGACTCCTGGGAGAGGAAGAAGACACCGCACGACTTTCACCTGATCTTCCCGGAGTGGGCCGAAGCCGATACCCGCTCCTTCGTGCGCCGCGACAGAAACCATCCCTCGGTGATCATGTGGAGCTACGGCAACGAAGTGGGCGAACAGTACACGGACGAAAAGGGAGCGGCCCTGGCTGAATATCTGAACAGGATTGTCAAAGAGGAAGATCCCACACGCCTCACTACCCTCTCCTTGAACTACGCCAAGCCGGATATGCCTTTTTCGCGGGTGGCCGATGTAATTGGTCTCAACTACCAGGGTGAAGGCATCCGGCAGGAGCCAGAATTTGAAGGAACCAACCGGATACGTACGGTCCCCCAGTATGATCATTTTCATGCTACTTTCCCGGAGAAGGTGATCTTCGGTAGCGAGGTGGGCTCTTCCTTCAGCAGCAGGGGGATCTACCTCTTTCCGGTCACCGAAAAGAGTAGCTCTCCCACCCGCGATGGCATGGGTGGAGATTCCCGAATGGCACAGGTGAGCAGCTATGAGCTTTATGCGGTGGACTTTGGCTCCTCGCCCGACAAGGTGTTCCGGATGCAGGATTTGCATCCCTATGTAGCGGGAGGGTTCGTATGGACCGGCTGGGATCACCTGGGAGAGCCTACCCCCTACTACTCTTCCCGAAGCTCCTACTGTGGTATCATCGATCTGGCAGGATTTAAAAAAGACCGGTTCTATCTCTACCAGTCCCGCTGGCTGCCTGGGTTGCCGATGGTGCATATCCTGCCCCACTGGAACTGGCCCGACAGGGAAGGTGAGGTCACGCCGGTCCATCTCTTTACCTCCGGCGACGAGGCGGAGCTGTTCCTGAATGGCAGGTCGCTCGGTCGAAAGGAAAAGGGGCAGTTCGAATACCGGCTCCGGTGGGATGACATCCGTTACGAGCCGGGTGAACTGAAGGCAATAGCCTACAAAAACGGTAAAAAATGGTCGGAGGACGTGGTGGTCACAACCGGCGAGCCATTCACTCTGCAGCTGGAAGCAGACAGAAGTCGGATCGCTGCAGACGGAAAAGACCTTGCATTCATCACCGTACAGGTAACCGACCAGAAAGGGCGTCCGGTACCGGATGCAAGCTTACCGGTCCATTTCACCATCGAGGGATCGGGTGAGTTGGTGGCCACCGACAACGGCAACCCGGCCGACATGACTCCGTTCCCCTCCCTCACAAGAAAGACATTTAACGGACAATGTCTGGTGATAGTGAGAGGTGAATCAGGCAAACCGGGTAGGATCACGATCAAAGCTGATTCACCGGGATTGAAAGAGAGCAAGTTTATCCTGGAATCGGATTAGTTCTGTCATAACTTGCTACTTTATAAAACAGCCATTAAACTCACCGTATGAATCCAAAACAACATGCTGATATGAATCCAAAATATTTTGTGTCTATTTTGTGTCTGATTGCAATAATGCAGGTATCCTACGCAAAGACGAACCTAAAAGATTTCACCCCTATATCGCTTAAACCTCGCCTCGTCGTTTTAACCGACATTGCTCCGGGATATGTGGAGCCGGATGACATGCAATCCATGATCCGCCTGTTGGTACACGCAGATCTGTTTGAGATAGAAGCGTTGATTGCCTCCGGAGGCTGGAACAGTAGCGGGCGAAGCTATCCCCTTTCCTGGATGGAGATTCTATACAAGACAATCGATGCATACGAAAAAGACTTGCCCAACCTTATGAAACGTTCGGAACAAAACAGCTTTCTTACATTGGCAGAGGAGAACGAACTGCAGAGGATCGGTTACTGGCCCAGTGCAAGCTATTTGCGTAACCGGGTAATGCCGGGAAGCTTGAATTTGGGATGCAAGGAGATTGGAAAAAATAACGAGTCACAAGGGAGTGATTTCATCATTCAACTGGTCGATGAAGCCGACGACCGACCCTTGTGGGTTGCCGTCTGGGGAGGGGGAAACACACTGGCTCAGGCAATCTGGCGGGTGAAACAGGAGCGAACGGAAAAGGAACTTCGTCGCTTTTTGAATAAACTGCGCGTCTATACCATCACCGACCAGGATGTACCCTGGGGAGAGCGACACTCCAATTATCCTTTCAGTTCCCACCAATGGATGCGCCGTGAATTTGAAAAAGAGCTTCTCTTTATCTGGGATGAGAGTGCATGGCTTTCGCAGAACGGAATCGGTGCCGGGAAATGGGATGAATACGCAACCCATATCCAGCATCATGGTCACCTCGGAATAATCTACCCCAAAAATAAATACGGGGTTGAGGGCGATACACCGTCGTTTCTGCATCTCATGCCCAATGGTCTGAATGATCCGGAAAAACCGGAGCAGGGTGGCTGGGGAGGATACTTTGAGTGGGGACCAGGAATGGACAATGAAACCTACTGCTTTACAAACCATGCAGGAGGGGCCAAAGAAACATCCAAAAAGTACGAAGCTTACTTTTATCCTGCTATTTTCAATAATTTTGCTGCCCGGATGGACTGGGCCAAAGAGGGTAAGGGGAACCGAAACCCGGTAGTGATTGTCAATGGGAAGAAAGATAGGGAAATATTATCCATCGCCCCTCGACAAGGCAGGAAAATCGTTTTGGATGCCTCCGAATCTTTTGATCCCGACGGTGATCAGTTGAGCTATAAATGGCTGTTTTTGTCCGAAGCTGGCACTTATTCAGAAACGGTAGAGTTGGAGAATGCCAGCACCTCAAGAGCGACAATAAAAATCCCTTCAGACATGGCGGGAAAAAGTATTCATCTAGTTTGTGAAGTAACCGATCACGGAATTCCCAATCTGACAAGTTACAAAAGAATCATTCTAAATCCAGCCAAATAATGAAAATAGATTTTCGATTAAAAGCAGCCACAATCTTTCTCATCTTGGGAGTAATGACAACTTCCGGTTTTTCGCGTCCAAGAGTGGTGATCATGACCGATTTTCCTCCGGTGGATGTAATACCCGGAGGGATGGGGTTCGGCTCTGCCGAAAAGCGGAGCGACTCGGACGACGTACAATCGATGATCCGGTTTCTGCTATATACAAATGATTTTGATGTAGAGGGACTGATCGCAACCTCTGCCACATTCGCCAATATCGCTAACAAACAGCATTTATTCGATATGCTCTATCTGTATGATCATGTCGATGAGAACCTCCGTTCTCACGATGATCGTTATCCAACGGCCGGTGAACTTCGTACAAAAACATGGCAAGGCAGGTCGGGGACATGGGGGCGACCGGTTGCAGAGATTATCGGTGAAGGCAAGGATAGCGAAGCATCCGAGAAAATAATCAGGCTGCTGGAGAAGGATGACGAGAGACCCGTATGGTTCTGTGTATGGGGAGGATCTGGCGATTTAGCCCAGGCATTATGGAAAATATCAAAAACATGCGATGCATCGGAAACAGAACGTATCATAAGGAAAGTCCGTATTTACATGATCGGTTTTCAGGATGGTTCGGGAAAGTGGCTCCTGGATACATTTCCCAGTCTTTTTGCGATCGTCTCCGAAAAAAATTATATGGGAATGTTCAACAATGCCCCCGGTTCTGACAAAGCACTATCGGATCTTCAATGGATAAACAAACACATCAGAAAGGGCCATGGATTACTTGGTGCACTCTATCCGGAGAGCGGTTTTTATCCCGAAACACCCGGTGTATGGGAGGGAGACTCTCCTTCATTCTTATATTTGGTGAGCGCTGTCCGTGGACTGAATAACCCGGAAAAACCCAATCAGGAAAGCTGGGGAGGACGGTTCATACAACCGGACTCCACGAAAAATCACTGGTATGATCATCCTGACGGATCCATTGCGGTATCGAAATGGAGGAGAGAGGTACAGGATGATTTTGCCAATCGGGCCGACCGGATGCTACCCTGAAGTATCGGCTAGTACCAATCAACTGGCAATTAGACTCAAAAAGACAAACAGAATAAAAATGAATGGTGTAAGAAATATCGCAATGATTATGCTGACTGTTTTCGCCATGAATCTTCAAGTGTCAGCCCGGGAGATACCACTGGTCTATAATACCGAAAGCTCGGTCTCTCCTTTTGAAGTCTGTCTGCCCTCATTGGAGGAACTGCCCCTGATTGAAACACTGCCCGACCCCTTTGCCTGGTCCGACGGAAGCGGACGATCCACCCGTTTTGAGGACTGGGGACGCAGAAGGCTGGAGATCGGTATGGAAATTCAGCACTATGAGATTGGCAGGAAGCCGGAACGCCCTGACTCCATCACCGCCAATTACTGGAACGATACGCTGAAAGTGTGCATTACGGTCAATGGAGAGACACTGACGCTCGCCTCTCATGTGATCCTGCCCATAGGGAAGGGGCCTTTTCCTGCGGTGATTGGTATTGGCAGGGGATCCGGCAGTCTCCCACCCGACCTCTTTCCCTCCCGCGATATCGCACAGGTCACTTTCAATTTTGCCCAGGTCATGGCCTGGCAACAAAAAAGGGGGGAAGAACCGATCAACCGGCTATATCCCGATCTGGTTCACATGGGTGCATACAGTGCCTGGTCGTGGGGTGTCAGCCGCCTGATCGACGGGCTGGAGATCGTACAAGATCAATTACCGATCGATTTGCGCCGGCTGGCCATCACCGGCTGCTCCTTTGCCGGAAAAATGGCACTCTACGCCGCGGCTTTCGATGAGCGGATTGCCCTCACCATTGCACAGGAATCGGGAGGCGGGGGCGCAGCTTCCTGGCGGGTTTCCGAAACATTAGGCGAGGTGGAAACACTAAGCAGAACCAGCCATGTATGGTTTATGGAGGAGATGTTTCGGTTCTCCGATGCCGTAGGCAAGCTACCTTTCGATCATCATGAGCTCATGGCTATGATCGCACCCCGTGCCCTGCTTTGCCTGGGCAATCCCGATTATGAATGGCTGGCCGAGGAATCGGGATATGTCTCCTGTAAAGCGGCACAACGGGTATGGGAGACGTTCGGAATACCGGACCGGTTCGGATTCTCCATTGTGGCGGATCACGGACACTGTATCCTCCCCGATGTGCA
>NZ_DCEN01000026.1:83674-88267 GCF_002316955.1 Proteiniphilum sp. UBA1028 | reverse complement strand
CCCGTCGTAGTTTCCTTTCCAGGATTCTTTGGCTGACTGCAGCAGGTTGAGCGTTCCCATCACGTTTGTTCTGGCAAACGAGAAGGGGTCGGTAATCGATCGGTCCACGTGACTTTCGGCAGCGAGATGGATGATGCTGTCAATATGAAAAGACTCCACCACTGACTGCATCTCGCTGAAGTCGCAGATGTCCGCCTTCACAAACCGGTAATTGGGTCTTCCTTCCAGATCCTGAAGATTGGAAAGGTTGCCGGCATAGGTCAGCTTGTCGAGATTCACAATCTGGTCGCCAGGATATTTATTCACAAACAGCCGGACAACATGGGAGCCGATGAAGCCCGCACCTCCGGTGATTAATATGTGTCGCATAGGGGTGGATTATTTTTGTCTTTTTCCGATAAGATAATTTCATTTTCAGGAAGCAGCCAGTCGATATGAAGCCGGGGATCATTCCAAAGAATACCCCCTTCGTGTGCCGGAGAATAATAGTTATCACATTTATATTGAAATATTGCCTTGTCGCTTAATACGGCAAATCCATGAGCAAATCCCCGCGGGATAAACAACTGCTTTTTATTTTCATCGGACAGCTCCATCGAGACGTATTGACCAAAGGTGGGAGAATTCTTCCGGATATCCACGGCTACATCCAGCACCCTTCCCAGCACCACGCGTACCAGTTTGGCCTGTTCAAAGGGCGGCTTCTGAAAATGAAGCCCCCGCAACACTCCGTATCGCGATTTGCTTTCGTTGTCCTGCACGAAAACGGTTTTTCTCACTTTCTCTTCGAACTTCTTCATCGAAAAGGATTCAAAAAAATAACCCCGATCATCTCCAAAGACTTTGGGCTGTATGACAAGCAACCCCTCTATTTCTGTTTTAATTACGTCCATTATACTTCTATTCTTTTTTCTCTTTGCTCCAATACCTTCAACCTGCGACCAACCTGACACTGTCCCTCACTGCTTAACTGCCGTACTCCACCAACCTCAACAGATACTGCCCGTACTGATTTTTTTTCATCGGCTCCGCCATACGCTTGAGGTCTTCTGCAGAAATCCATCCGTTGTGCCAGGCGATCTCTTCCAGACACGATATCTTAAGCCCCTGCCGTTTTTCCAGCACTTCAATAAATGTGGATGCTTCCGATAGCGAATCGTGGGTTCCGGTATCAAGCCATGCAAAGCCTCTGCCAAAACGCTGTATTTGCAGTTTCCCTTCGTGCAGGAATGCCTGATTTACCGTTGTTATCTCCAGCTCTCCCCGTGCCGATGGTTTGATCTGTTTTGCGATCTCCACCACCCGATTGGGGTAGAAGTACAAGCCGGTTACAGCCCAGTTGGACTTCGGGGCGACAGGCTTCTCCTCGATGCTGATGACCTGGCCTTTCTCATCGAACTCGGCGACACCATACCTTTCGGGATTGTTTACAAAATAACCGAAAACCGTGGCCAGCTCATTATTTTCCGCATCATCCACAGCCTTTTTTAACAAAGAAGGAAAGCCATTACCATAAAAAATATTGTCGCCCAGCACCAGACAGGCAGCATCGTTCCCGATAAATTCTTCCCCTATGATAAATGCCTGCGCAAGGCCATCGGGACTGGGTTGCTCCGCATAGGTAAATTGCACACCAAAATCCGACCCGTCGCCCAGCAGCCTCTGGAAGCCGGGCAGATCCTCCGGTGTGGAAATAACAAGAATCTCCCGTATGCCTGCAAGCATCAAAGCCGAGATTGGGTAATAAACCATTGGTTTATCAAAAATAGGGAGCAACTGCTTGGAAACTCCTTTGGTGATGGGATATAACCTTGTGCCGGAACCACCCGCCAATACAATTCCTTTCATAATCAAAAAATTTTACAAAGATATGAAATTCATTCAAGACATTCACCTGTGCCTATTCTATCGAATCAGGTCAGGGCGGAGACGTTTGGTACGTTCCACCGATTGATTATGCCTCCATTCCGCGATCTTCCGTTCGTGTCCCGAAAGAAGAACCTCCGGCACCTTCCATCCATTATACTCGGCAGGCCTTGTATACACAGGGGGTGCCAGCAATCCGTCCTGGAACGAGTCGGAGAGGGCGGACTGTTCATCACCAATGGCACCGGGGATTACCCTCACCACGGCATCGGCAATCATGGTAGCAACCAGCTCCCCCCCGGTAAGCACAAAATCACCGATCGAGATCTCCCGGGTGATCAGATGCTCCCTCACCCGGTAATCAATTCCCTTGTAATGTCCGCAGAGAATAATAACATTCTGCATGAGAGACAGCTTGTTGGCCGTGGCTTGCGTAAACTGCTCGCCGTCGGGCGATGTAAAGATTACCTCGTCATATTCACGTTGCGACTTCAGGTAGGTGATGGCCCGGTCTATTGGTTCAATCTGCATCACCATCCCTGCCTCTCCCCCAAAGGGATAATCGTCTACCCGTTTGTGTTTGTCGAGCGTATAATCGCGTAGGTTGTGGAGTCCAAATTCAACGAGTCCCTTCTCCTGTGCGCGTTTCAGGATACTCGTATTGAGCGCCCCTTCGATCATTTCCGGTAAAACAGTAATAATGTCAATCCTCATGCTTCACTTCTATTGCTTTCATCAAAAATAGTGGAAAAAAGAATCACTGCAAAATCATTCTCCTGTGGGAGGTGTGGTTCCCTGCTGCTGTCCGCTCTCTCCCTGCATCACATCTTCGTTGCTTATAGTGCGCTGCACCTTTTTCATCGAAGTCTTTAAGTCTCCAAAACGATAGGTAACACTCAGCCTGAAGTTTCGCATTGGATTCATGAATTCATTCTTCTGGGTAAATCCGGCACCAGTGGTGGTGGAGGTGAATGCCCTGTATTTGGAAAACAGGTTTTGCATATTGAGCGCCAGGTCGAGTTTTTCATGCAGAAAGCTTTTTTGCAGACTGAAAGAATAAAAATAGAATGCCGACTGTTCCGTCTGCAACTGAATACGGCTCAGAAAGAGTCCAGCATTGGCTCCCACCCTGAAATCCCCGGGAAAGGTAAAGGTAAGCCCGCCAAATGTACGTCCGGAGAAGCCGCTATTTTTCAATTCGCTATTTTTGGTGCTCCGGATATCGGTATAATTGACCCCTCCGTTGAGGTAGGTACGGATCATCCGGGTTGGTGTCCAGCTCACATACATATTTGTCCCCACTGTCTGATTGCGCCCGATGTTATCATACGTATTATGGGTTACAGACTTGTAAACTCCCTGCGCCTCGTCATACTCCTGCCTTATGAAGCTGTATGCCGTCACGGCATTTTTGGCAAAAGAGTAGTTGAGAGCAAGGTTGAAATTCAACTTCTGCGAGAAAGAACCATAATTGATATTGAAGTTATGCTGCTGCTCCGCATTGAGCCGAGGATTGCCGTAGCTGATATTGTTGGGGTCCACGTCGTTCACATAGGGATTCAGGTACCAGATGCCCGGACGGGAAATACGCATGTTGTAACCGCCCCGCAATGTTTGTGTCATTCCCAGCTGACAGGAGAGCGTGGCGGAGGGAACCAGGTCGAAGAAGCTGGTGTGTACAATCGTATCCAGGTCGCTGCTCATAAAGTGGATATCCTGCCGTGTATGTTCCCCCCGTAGTCCCAGCTTCATCCCCACTCTCCCCGCCTTATAGCTGTAACCGGCATAGCCGGAGGTGATGTACTGGGAGTGGTCCAGATCGTTTTTTCTGTTCGGATCGGGCTTCCACATATTGTCTGTCAGATCAAGGTAAGTATGGTCGGCGCGACTTGAATTATCCCTGAAAATATACTTTAATCCTGTTTCAATACTATGCTTCCTATTCAGGGGATTCACATAATCTACCTGACCGGTATGTTCGTTTCCGCCTGCGTTATTGGCACTTTTGATCCGGTAGCCATCCGGATAGTAAAAATCAGTGACATTGTAATATTCGCTTTCATATTCACTGTCATTGGGATTACTCTCAAACCGGTATGAGGCAGTCAACATCTCTCCCTTCTTTTTGAAGCTACGCTGATAATCGACCGACAGGTTCATCCCCCCGAACTGGCTTACGCTTTTATTTCGCGTATTGTAACTATAGGGGTGGGCACCAACGGAAAGGGCCTCCTGCAGGTTCAACGAATTAAAATCCCCCCCAAAACGGGAGACCGACAGGTTGAAGAGATGCAGGGTGTCGGGTTCAAAGCTCATGGAGCCATTTAAAAAGAGGCCTTTCCCGTTGCTCTTGTTGGTTCCATTGAGGGTGAGGGTATTCCCCGGATTGGGAGAATATTCACTGCGTGCAAAGTTGGACTTCGACTCAGGGCGAGACTGATAAAAATAACCAGCGTTGCCGGTGAAACCAAACTTGCCATATTTAGTAGCCAGATAGATGTTGCCACCATACCCGCCAAAATCATCACCGTTGGCCCCTACGGAACCGGAATAACCATCATCGGCCCTTTTATCAGTGACAATATTGATGATGCCGCCAATTCCCTCGGCATCGTATTTAGCCCCGGGATCGGTGATTACTTCAATATCCTTCACGCTGTTTGCCGGCATACTCTTCAACACCTGAGAAGGGTTTCCGGAAACCATATTCGAGGGTTTGCCGTTCAG
>NZ_DCEN01000026.1:82609-83433 GCF_002316955.1 Proteiniphilum sp. UBA1028 | reverse complement strand
AGCACATTGGAGGTGGAAGATTCCGGATCATCCTTGGCACTGTATGTCAGCTTATCGAGCTCTACCTTCACCAGGGGTTTTTGGGCGACAACACTCAATTCGTCCAACTCGGTAGCGCTCTCCGTCATGGAGACTGTCCCCATATCCAGCGGACTTTGGGAAGCAGCAACCTCCACAAGCTTTGTCATTCCGTTCATCCCCACAAAATGAAAAGAAAAGATGTATTTTCCCGGGGATAATGAAGCAGAGAAAGTGCCGTCTTCCCGTGTAGCCATCTTTTTGATGCTGCTTGCGGGAGCCGTTTCCCGGGAGACAGAAATTGTTGCGTAAGGGAGCGGGGCCTGATCGGCAGCCGACACCAATTTCCCTTTTACAGTCACCCCCTGAGCTATCAAATTCACTGATAATAAAAAGAATAAAAACAGAATTGTCGCTGGCTTCATTGTGGTTCCAAATATAATACGTGCATTTGAAAAATTAAAAGTAGATATAAATTTGTCTCGCTAATTGAATAATCTCTTGATTACATATTTTTAACAAGACAGCGAGAGGGTTTATTCCTGTTTCAAGCGCCCGCTTTTTCTGAGGGCCTGATCCAGTATCCATTGTATCTGCCCATTTACGCTGCGAAATTCATCGGCAGCCCACTTTTCAATTGCATCCATCGTTTTAGCATCCAATCGAAGCGCAAAATTCCGGTTTGTTTTCTCTTTCTTCATCATTGTCAATTCTTTCACTCTGCCTTACCTGGTCTTACCAGCACCTTTTTAAGTTCCTCGGGCTGTAACGTACCAATCAATATTCTTTTGCTTTTTTTAAGTTCG
>NZ_DCEN01000026.1:60315-82453 GCF_002316955.1 Proteiniphilum sp. UBA1028 | reverse complement strand
CGTTCTTCCACTTACTGTATGGGCAATGGCCCGGGAGAGTTTAATTCTCCTGCCTGCAAAATGCCATCTTGACAGACAAACGCCCCATCCACCATACTCGCCAACGGGATTGTATCTTCTAACATACACCCTGTGGATTATGTTCCAGTTATAAGACTTATAATGGAAATGGCAAGGTGAGTTCCCGTCATTCATCCCAATTATTGGTATAAAGACCCTGTGTTCAGTACAGGTTGAGCCGACTCGTCGGCACAGAGCACCACCAGCAGGTTACTCACCATGGCCGCTTTCTTGTCGCTGTCCAGCTCCACAATATTTTCGTCTTCAATCTTTTCCAGCGCCATTTTAACCATGGTAACAGCGCCTTCCACAATCTTCTCGCGCGCCGAGATAATAGCTTCCGCCTGCTGGCGACGTAACATAACGGCAGCTATTTCGGGTGCATAAGCCAGATAATTGATACGCGCCTCCACAATTTCGATGCCTGCCATTTCAAGTCGATTATTTAACTCAATGAGCATATTTTCATTAATCTCTTCCCCTCCCGACCGTAGCGTAATTTCATGATCCGAAACCACGTTGTTGTCGTAAGCATACTGTCCGGCAACCTGCCTGAGAGCGGCATCGCTCTGGACAGCAACAAAGTTTTCGAACGCACTCATCTGCTTACTGACTACATAGGTCGCTGTTCCTGTATTTCCCGGACCCGATGCCGCCATGGTCTGAGCATCGATTTCAAACATCGCCTTATAGGTATCCTTCAACTTCCAGACCAATACAAGCCCTATCAGCACCGGATTTCCCACTTTATCGTTCACCTTGATGGGCTCCACATTCAAATTTCGGGCCCGCATGGATAATTTCTTCTTCGTCATGAACGGATTTACCCAAAAAAAACCAGTCTCGTTCAACACCCCCTTGTATTTCCCGAAAAAAACCATCACGATTGCTTCATTTGGTTCCAGTTTGGTAAATCCAATCAACAGCAGTATCCATACCATAACCATTATACAACCTGCAATGATTCCCCAGCTACCCTGAAAGAAAGAGAAAAGAATAACTCCTAAAAATAGAAATAACGCAAGAATCATCAAAAACCCGTTCGCCTTAAAACCTTTAAAACTGAATTCCTTTGTTTCCATAACAATAAATTTAAAATGATATCATTTTGATATTACAAATATACTTTATTTTTTTGAATTGCAAATTATTATTGACTTTTTTTGAATTACATACAAGCCCGGAAATAATTTCGGACAATAGCAAGCAAAGCGAAGTTTCGCGGCATGAATTCTTTTTTCTAATTTTGTTGCAAAAATTATTCATGATTCCAATTCTTCTCTGCATTACGAGTGGCATTCTAACCGGCTATCTTTTCCGAAAAAGCGGTTTCGTAAAACACACGGGCATCCTCTTAAGTCTGGTGATTATGCTGTTGCTGTTTTTTTTGGGTGTGTCTGTCGGAAACAACGAACAGATAATCGATAACTTTGCATCTATCGGACTGGAAGCATTTATCCTCACAGCAGGAGGCACACTCGGTAGTATACTCTGTGCGAAATGGGTTTTCGAGCGATTTTTTGCCGGGAGGAAGAGCCGGCCTGAAAAGAACACCCAGAAGGATTTCGTCCACCAGGAGACATGCGGAGGAGTAGCCACGAAGGAGAGCAAAACACCTCTTTAATTTCCAGCTGATGAAACTGTCTCTTACCTACCTCCTCCTTTTTGCCGCAGGCATATTGCTGGCATTTTTGGGAATGATGCCGGAAGCGTTGCTCAACAGCGACATCTCGACCTGGGTACTCTATGCCCTTCTTTTTCTGGTAGGCATGCAAATTGGCTCTGGCAAGAACATGATTGCCGCCCTGAAGCGATTTGGATGGAGAATGCTGTTGATACCTCTTGCGACCACAGCTGGCACCTTTGCCGGTGTAGCGCTAGTGAGCCTTATCATGCCGGAGAAAGGCCTGACCGAATGTTTGAGCGTGGGGGCTGGCTTTGCCTATTATTCACTTTCCAGCATCCTGATCACCGAGTTTAGAGGAGCAGAGCTGGGAACCATTGCCTTGCTGGCCAACATCACGAGGGAGTTCAGCGTGCTGCTTCTGGCCCCCTGGATGGTAAAATATTTCGGCCCCCTGGCACCAATTTCTGCCGGAGGTGCTACTACCATGGATACCACCCTGCCGGTCATTGCAAAATATTCCGGATCGGAGTTCGTGGTAATTGCCCTGTTTCATGGGATGATCATTGATTTTTCCGTACCGCTGTGGGTATCATTCTTTCTGAATTTATGATACGAAGGAAAAAAGAAAGAAATTCACTACAGTCAAACAAAAGGTGTCCTTCTTCTGTTTTTAATACACAATCAAAAAAAACATTGCATGCGCGCACTCATCAACGCTTTTATCGTCCACGTCACTCTCAATATCTTGGTCTTCCTGAAAGGATGGCACACCTTCGATGAAAAAAAGTGGGCACGCATCATCCTCTCTGCGGTTTTCGGGGTGGAGTTGCTCGTCTATTCATCCGGATTACTTTTCTATCGGATCATTCCCGACCCCATCACCCAGCTAATCCGTGTAATAGGCACCAGCTGGATGCTTTTTCTTCTTTATACCGGCGGGGTGTGGCTGGTGATTGATCTGATTTATATCATCCGGAGAAAGATCCAGCGAAGATCGTGGTACTTCAAAGATCAACCTTCAAAATACAAAATAGTCACTTTTCTGGCACCCATTTTGGCTGTATCGGGAGTGATGGTCCACGGGCATCACAAGTTTCTGCATCCGGTGGTACAACAGGTACACCTCACTGTACACAAGCAGGCGGGAGAATTGGATTCGTTGCGCATTGCCGTAGTAGGAGACCTGCATATGGGATGGATGATTAACCGGAATCACACGAGAAAATACGTGGATTTGATTCTGGAGCAGAAACCGGACTTGATTCTCTTTGTGGGTGACATCATTGACTCACATATCAATCCAATCCTGGATGAAGGGATGGACAAAGAGTTATCGCGACTGAAGGCTCCCCTGGGGGTTTTCTCCTGCACCGGCAATCACGAATACCGGTACGATGCGGAGGAGAAGATTCAGCTCCTGAACGATGCGGGGATCACCATGTTGCGCGACTCCGCCGTGTTCGTTGACAGCGCTTTTTATGTGGTGGGACGCGAAGACAAGGTCATCCTTAACCGGAAGTCCACCGCAAAGCTGCTGGCCACAGAAGGGGTAGACATGTCCAAACCGGTAATCGTACTGAATCATACGCCCGATAATCTGAGTGAAGAGGCTGATGCCGGCGCCGATATCGCCTTGTACGGACACACCCATCATGGTCAGGCATTTCCGGGCAACATCGCCACCCAAATGGTGTTTGAAGTTGCTCACGGCTACAAGAAAAAGGGAAATACACATGTTTACGTCACATCCGGCATCAGTCTTGTAGGGCCACAATACCGCATAGGCACCGTCTCGGAGATGGTGATGATAACGGTAAAATTTGAACCACAAAAAAAATGACATCCGGCGCATTACAGATAATCAACCGCCTTTTCGAGATGTACCGAATGTGATCCTTTCAACAATAGATAATGTCCTTTTACCGGATCTGTCTTTAGCGATTCAATCAATGAATCCACATTCTCAAAAAAACGATAAGACGCATTATCCGGGATCAAGTCTTTGAAATCGTTTCCAACAAGATAGACCCGGTCGAAGGTCTGGTTTTTTATGAAATCGACCATCCTTTGATGCTCCTCATCACTGATCTCCCCCAACTCCTTCATCTCGCCCAGAATCACCATCTTTGGAAGTGAGGTAGGGATTGAGACAAAAAAATCAAGCGAAGCCTTCATGCTGGTTGGATTAGCATTGTACGCATCTATGATCAGGTCGTTTCGCTCTGTACGTTTAAACTGCGACCGGTGATTCAGCGGTTCATACTCCTCCAGGGCAGCACTGATCAACTCGGCATTGATTCCGAAAAACTTGGATACTGCTACGGCGGCAATCGCATTGTCGAAGTTAAACTCACCCACCAGACTGGTCTTCACCCGGTAGGAGCGGTCGAAAAAGTTCCAGTCGAACTCCAAAAAGGGTGTTGCATTGGCAATGGTACCGGAAGCAAAAAGAGAGGGGTCATTCTTCCCATACAAGATTCTGTCCATTCCCTCCGACAGTTCGTACAAAGTCTGATTGTCTTTATTAACAAACACTTTCCCTTCGTGCCCCCTGAGAAAATCGTACAACTCACCCTTGGCTTTGATTACGTTTTCAAAAGTTCCGAATCCTTCCAGGTGCGCTTTTCCCACATTGGTTATAAGGCCATAATTGGGTTCGGCTATTTCACACAACTCCCGGATGTCGCCCGGATGATTAGCGCCCATTTCAACAACCCCTATCTCATGCGATCTATTCATCGACAGCAACGTGAGCGGCACGCCGATATGATTATTAAAGTTCCCCTGCGTATAGGCAACTTTAAACTCGCGGGAAAGGGCAATGGCAATTAACTCTTTGGTCGTTGTTTTGCCGTTTGTCCCGGTAATGCCAATAATGGGTATCTTCAGCTTGCGCCGGTGGTAGTTGGCTAGCTTCTGAAGGGTGGCAAGCACATTGTCGACGAGAATAATCCGCTCGTTGAATGGCTCGCTCTCCGGTCGTTCATCCACAACAGCGTAGGCACATCCGGCCTCCAGCGCTTTATCGGCAAACAAGTTTCCATTAAACCTTTCCCCCCTCAATGCAAAGAAGATGGAATCCTTGGAACACATGCGCGAATCGGTCGTCACAGAAGGGTATTTCCGAAAAATAGCATAAAGATCGGTTATTTCCATATTGGGTTCACTTAATAGTTGGAGTTCGGTGCCTTTACGGTGGGTCAGAGACCCAGTTTACGGGCTGTTTCAGCGGGGAGTGCTCCTTTATGCAGTACGATGCTAAGGGTCTTATAGCGAACAAAAGGATCCGAAGCGTACCAGAGACCTTTGTAAGGACCCGTTTCACCCCATGAGTTTTTCACCATATAGAACTTATTTCCCTGCTGGTCCTTTGCGATCCCATATATTTGCATGCCGTGATCGTCGGTAGTAGAATAATTATCGAACGCCGACTGACGCATTTCCTGGGTAATTTGCTTTTCAGCAAGCGCTTCGCTCCCTACCCGCATCCTGAGATTGGCATCCCGTTCACGGCTCGATAGTCCCAGCCATCGGGCCTCGTCTGATCCGGCATTTTCAGCCGCTTGTTCGTCCGGCACGATGGCAATACCCTCACGCGAGAAACCAGTTTCACTGACGTCGGAAGCCCATGCAATGGTAAAACCATTCATAATGGCGTGTTCCATCACTTCCATCAACTCATCCACAGGCAGGTTGTAGGAGAGGGCCCAGCGCCAGTTGTCAGGGACCTCAATAGCAAAAGGCTTGTAAAAGGGATGGTGCGTGAAAGAAGTCAGCGAAATATAATCATTCTGGTTTAATCCTAAAAATTCAGCAAACGAATGCGGTGTATACTGCTTTCCATCGTACATAAAAGTATCGGGAACAGCACCAAGATAGGTATCCAGCACACCGGAGAAGCCTTCGTGCCACACGGGAGAAAGGGCTCGTGCACCAATAATTCCGTCCATATAGCCTTTCAGCACCTTATCGAGTTCACCATGATCGTGATTATCTGCTCCGTAATTGAGCCCCGGATAAGCATCCTCGGGCATGATCCCGAAATCATCGATGGTCTCCATCACATCGGCAAAGGAACCGCCGGCAGTAAAATTAAGACTGCCGTGGAGACGGGCATATTTGCGGGCTTTATCTTCGTAATTTTTGCGCACAATATACATTTCGGAAAGGTTGAACTCTCCTTTTCCCATGCGAATAAGTTCGGATTCAAGCATACCTGCGGCTGAAAAACTCCAGCAAGTACCTGTGCTGGCTTGATTTTTTACCGATGTAATCGGGTTTTCCTTGATCACCGAGAATTTGTAGGCATTTTGGGAGGAGAGGGTTCCTGCAGCAAGAAAAAGTGCAAGGAACATAAAAAGTCTGTTCATACGTATTTGCAAATGATATTTGAAAACAAATATAACGCAAATTAGGGGATTAGACCGGCATTTTGCTCCACTATTTCTCTAAAAAGTCAAAAAATAGGTATCTTTGCATTCTAACATATCAAAGAAGATGGATGATCTGACCCCCAGAAAGAAAAAGAGCCGGAAGGCCTTGAGATGGCTTCTCGCCATATTGATCCTTACACTCGGAATTTTCGTCTATGTACGCTATTTCTACGTATTTGGCACGGGCGTAAAATCAGGCGAACTAAATTACCTTGTTTACAAAGGTGTTATCTTTAAAACCTACGAGGGCAAGCTGATCCAATCGGGTTTTCGAGCCGATAAACCGGGCGGATTACAATCAAACCAGTTCGATTTTTCCGTGACAGACGAGGAGATTGCCCAAAAGCTGATGGTAGCAAGTGGCAAAATGGTGCAATTGCATTACAAAGAATACTTTGCCACCATCCCCTGGCGTGGTTACACCAAATTTGTAGTGGACAGCATCGTATCTATTGAAGAAAAGAGGATGGATCATTCAACGGATGTGGAGATGACACCCTACATCCTGGAATCAATGTGAAAGTGCGGTCTCATGGCGAAAAACAAATATTATGTAGTATGGCAGGGCGTGAAGCCGGGCATTTACACGTCGTGGGAGGAATGCAAATCGCAGGTGACGGGATTCGAAAATGCACGGTTCAAGTCGTTCCCGACAAAAGAAGAGGCAGAAAAGGCATTTCGCGAAAACCCATGGAAACATCTGAATGCGAAAAAGACAAAGGCAGCGGTTGCTTCCGCATCAAGCAGTAAGATAATCAGGGAGAGCCTGGCCGTAGATGCTGCCTGCAGCGGCAATCCGGGGCTTTTGGAGTACCGCGGGGTACTGGTCGCGGACAACAGGGAGATCTTTCACATGGGGCCACTGGAAGAGGGGACGAACAACATTGGAGAGTTTCTGGCAATTGTGCATGCGCTGGCACTTTTGAAAAAACTTGGCCAGGATACCCCTGTCTATTCCGACAGCATAAATGCCATCAAATGGATTGCCAAAAAGAAATGCAACACCAAGCTGATGCAGTCGGATCGGAACAAACCTCTTTTCGAGCTGATTACCCGTGCGGAAGCGTGGCTTCAAAACAACAGCTTTCAAAACCCGATTCTTAAATGGGAAACAAAACTGTGGGGCGAAATACCCGCGGATTTTGGACGCAAATAACCGACCTGGTCAACTTCTTGTTCCACTTTTTTTCATTAAAAGAAACATTTGATTCTAAAAACAATTATCTTTGCTTTCGTAATTGCTTTCGGAGGAATGCTTTTATCTTATGAATGGAGGAGGATACTTCAATTTTACAAAAGAAGAACGTGTCGCTGGGAAGAAAAGGGTTGAACACCTCTTTACCCACGGACGTTCTATGATGGTATATCCCTTCAGGGTTGTATATTTGGAAACGACTCATCCACAAACCGTGCCAGTATCAATACTGGTGAGCATCCCTAAAAAAAGGCTTCGGTCTGCTGCACATCGAAACAGGATGAAACGGCTAACGAGGGAGGCTTACCGGTTGAACAAACATCTTTTCGATGTGGCACTGTCTGGCAAAGAAGTCCATATTGACGTCGCTTTCGTTTATGTGAAAGATGCGTTGAGCGACTTTTCCACGGTAGAGAAGAGTGTACAAAAAGCACTGAGTGCGTTAAAGGAACAGATTGGGAAAGGTAAATGGTGAAAGTGTTAAAGCATCTGCTCACATGGATACTACTTCTTCCGGTCTATTTCTACCGGGCAGCCATTTCTCCGCTCACACCGCCCAGCTGCCGGTACACACCCACCTGTTCTCAATATACGATAGAAGCATTGAAAAGGCATGGCCCATTCAGAGGTTCTTTCTTGTCAGCCAAACGCATTTTGAGCTGTAATCCCTGGGGCGGATCGGGTTACGATCCTGTTCCAGAGCCAAAGCCGAAGCGCAGAAAGAACAAACCGAAGGCAGAGGACAATTAATGTATGGAATTTTACGACGTACACACCCACCAAATTTTTCTCGAGGATAACGACGACCCTTATCACTCGTGTATCTTCGATGTATACCCCCTTGAATTTGAAGTAGCCAAAGATTCTTACCATCGGCATGCATTTTCCTGCGGCATCCACCCCTGGTATTCGGAGGACAGCGACACCCAGATGGCTTACCTGAACGAGATTGCCTCCAACATCCGTATAGTTGCCATTGGAGAAACCGGTCTCGACAAACTCAAAGGCCCTTCTTTCGATATACAGATACCCGTTTTTAAAAAACACATCGAGCTCTCCGAGAAACTGGGCAAACCGGTCATCATTCACTGTGTGAAAGCATGGGAGGAGTTGATTCAGATAAGGAAAGAAACAGACCCCACCCAACCATGGATCATACACGGTTATCGGGGGAAACCGGAATTAACAAAACGGCTTCTTCATGAGGGCTTCCTCTTTTCTATCGGCGACCAGATCAATGTAGCGTCTATGCAGTTGATTCCTATTGATGCGCTTTTTTGTGAAACCGACGAGGATGAGATGACAATCAGGGAGATTTATCTCCAGACATCACAGGCAATCAATATGGATATTGAAGAATTTGCCGCCAAAATAGCAGCAAATGTGCGCAGGGTATTTCCTTCTGTCAAAGCTCCCAAACCCTACTTCTCGAAAGAACTGGAAGAGGAGATCTGAGCAGCCGGAAGTCAAGAGGGTCCTCTGGCTATGACTAACTTAGTTATGGTTTTTGTGATTTTCCTTGAGAAAAGCCTCCAGGGCGGCCGTCATTGAAGGGAAGTCAGGTTGTGGTGCTTCGCAGTCGAGACGCAATCCGGCCTCTTCCACAGCCTTTGCCGTGGAGGTGCCGAAACAGCCGATAGCCATATCGTTTTGTTTAAAATCGGGGAAATTGGTAAACAAGGACTGGATACCCAGCGGACTAAAGAAAATGATCATGTCGTAATCAAGCTTCTCTCCCTCTTCAAAATCGTTACTCACCGTCCTGTACATCACACTCTTGGTGTAATTCAACTTCTTTTCATCGAGAAAAAGGGTTACTTCGTCGTTGTGTTCTTCGGGAACAGGAAAGAGGAACTTTTCTTTCGAATGCTTGGTGAAAGCGTTGCTTAATCCGTCGATTTTGCCGGTTTGACTGAAAAATATCTTCCTTTTCCGGTATACAATATATTTCTGCAGGTACAATGCAACAGCCTCTGACGTACAGAAATACTTCATGGTTTCGGGTATTGCCACCTTCATCTCTTCGCATATTGAAAAAAACTTATCGACGGCTGTTCTTGCAGTAAAAATGATGGCCGTGAAATCCAGAATATTTATCCGTTGTTGGCGGAATTCTTTGATAGGGACTCTATCTACTTTAATAAAAGGATAGAAATGCACCTCGACATGAAACTTTTCCGCTATATCGTAATAGGGTGATTTTTCGCTGCTAGGCTTGGGTTGAGAAATTAGAATCTTCTTTACTTTCCGGACGTTCATACAAAAATATTTCCTGCCAAACTAATAAATAATACTACCCCCTTATAGTACAATAAATAGGGGGCAATTTCAGTCCCACAAAGATACACAAAAAAATAAAAACCACCGACATTTTTTTTAACAAAAATATTTAATAGTCCGAAGACAATTGCGAGACGGCTAATAATAAAGACGAACAAAAACAGGACAAGCATAACATCCCGTAATTCGGGCATAAAAACGTACAACAGGGCGGGTAAAAACAAGAGAATCCCCATCAACTCAATCAACCTGTAATAATGGCTAATCCAACGATTTATCTCCCGGGGCATAAAAATGGCACCTATGGTCCGGTACATCAGAAGCTTTAACAACGTCATCACAGCCGGTACGAGCAGCATGCCGGCAAAAGCGAGAAGACACCCCTTCGTTGAGAGCAGGGCGAGTCCCCTATCCCATAAAAAAGTAAAAAAGAGAATGGCAATGATGAGCATGGTTTGTAGTACTAAAAAAAATTCGCCCCATGCTTCGGTCGTGGTCACCTGCCCCTTAAAACCAGCGGCCTGTCGCCTTCGCACAAGGAAAATCTGCCTGAAATTTTCGACAAAAGCCATCCCTTCCTTTCGGAATACCAGGGAGAAAATGACAAAACAAGCGACAAAAAGTAGAAAAAAAATGCTGTTCACCCAAAGAGAGAATGGCATTGCCATGCCTGCATTTCCAGGAGCGAAAAATTCCAGCTTTGCAAGGGTATCCGAATCTACAGAAAACAAAATATGCTGTGAATCGGTAGGAAGAAATTCATACCGGCCAAAATTCATATCCAATGAATCAGCCTGAAGCGGCAACTCCTCCGCTTTGAGGTAAAACGGAGTCTCCCGCAGGGTATCGGGAATAAACTGGGGCACTTATATCGTGTATTTTATCTTTGAACAGCAAATTTACAACTCTTTTTCCGTACATTCCAATCCTCCCGAAGCTTTCCAGTGGGGAAAACCCAGAAGAAGACCGACAGCCTCCTCAGGAGTAGATGCTACCTGCCACATATCACCATTCGCCCTGTTCAGGAATTTTGCCTCCATCATTTTGTCGAAAAAAGAGAGCAACGGCTGGTAATAATCGTTTGTATTAAGGATGATGACAGGATTGTCATAAAGTCCCAACTGCTTCCAGGTAATAATCTCGGCAAGCTCCTCCAAAGTCCCTACTCCGCCGGGGAGAGCGATTACTGCATCGGCAGATTCAGCCATACTTTCCTTCCGTTCGTGAATAGTTTGGGTAATGATTGTTTCGTTCAATTGGTCGTGACACCACCCGGCATCAACCATAAATTGGGGAATAATTCCTTTTACCGCTCCTCCGTGCCGAAGAACGGAATCGTTTAGCGCACCCATCAGGCCCTCTTTCCCGGCACCATTGATGCAGAGAATACCATTGGCAGCGAGGAGCTCACCCAGACGTTCGGCCGCATCGAAATAGCACGCATCAATCAGCGAACTGGATGCACAGTAGACGACCACTGATCGTTGTGTCTGTTTCATTATTTTCTTACAGGCCAAATTCTTTTTTAATTTTTTCTACATAATCCAGTTTTTCCCAGGTAAACAGCTCCACCTCCATTACCACCTGTTCCGGCATATAGCGTGAGCTGAACACCTTCTTCACCTTGCGCGGCTCACGGCCCATGTGACCATACGAAGCTGTTTCAAAATAGATCGGATTACGCAGTTTCAAACGCTGTTCAATGGCTTTGGGCCGCAAATCGAACAACAGGCGGATCTTTTCGGCAATGTCGGCATCCGTCATCTTCACATTGCTTTTGCCGTAGGTATTTACATAAATACTCATCGGCTCGGCAATGCCGATGGCATACGACACCTGGATCAACATCTCGGAGGCAACTCCGGCCGCCACCATGTTCTTGGCGATGTGTCGTGCTGCGTAGGCTGCTGAGCGATCCACTTTCGACGGATCTTTTCCCGAAAAGGCACCTCCACCGTGCGCCGCTTTCCCGCCATAGGTATCCACAATAATCTTGCGTCCGGTTAGTCCCGTATCGCCGTGAGGGCCACCAATGACAAATTTGCCCGTGGGGTTCACGTGGTATTTGATATCTCCCTCAAAAAGCTTATGCACATCTTTTCTATGCTTATACTGCGCCTGCACACGTGGAATAAGGATAGTGCGCACATCTGTTTCTATACGCGAGCGCATCCTCTCATCTGCCTCAAGGGTGGCCTCTCTTGTGTTTTGTCGCGGCTTCTCAAACTCGTCGTGCTGGGTCGAAATCACGATGGTATCGATGCGCAGGGGTGTGCCATCCTGTGCATACTCAACGGTAACCTGCGATTTTGCATCGGGACGGAGATAGGGCATCAGCTCTGGTTCGTTTTTGCGGATATTTGCCAGCTCCAGCAACAAGGCATGGCTCAGATCGAGCGATAGCGGCATGAAGTTGTCGGTCTCGCTGGTCGCATACCCGAACATCATTCCCTGGTCGCCTGCTCCCTGCTCCATAGGATCGGCTTTCTGATCCACCCCTCGGTTTATATCGTCCGATTGTTCGTGAATACTGGAAAAAACACCGCAAGACTGCGCTTCAAAACGATATTCACTTTTAGTGTAACCTATTTTGGCAATCACATCGCGGGCCACTTCGGCCACGTCGACATATGCGTTGGATTTCACTTCACCGGCAAGAACCACCTGCCCGGTGGTTACCAGTGTCTCACAAGCCACCTTGGAATTACGGTCGTATGCCAGGAACTCGTCGAGCAACGCATCGGAAATCTGATCAGCCACTTTATCAGGATGTCCTTCCGACACGGATTCGGAGGTAAATAGATAATTCATCTTTTGCAAAAATTTAGCAGTTTTCAGGAAAACAGACACAAACGGCTGTGAGACGAATGTGTGTCACCAAACGAAAACAAGTGTTGATGTATGTTTTTATTCAACCTACGCGTGAATGCAACGGCCCAAAGAAAGGAAATGCAGTAAATCTTTTTAGCATTTTTTTCTGTGGTTGCAAGCAGTTCAAATCTTTCCACATAGTTTGAATTGACTGCAAAGGTAGCAAGAATAACAAAGGAGCAATGTTAAAGAAGAGTTAAATCACACAACAACTGTTATCAATTCGTTTCTACCAAACGTTGTTTTCACGCAACCAGGCTTCCAGATTCATACCGCCTGTGTAGTGAACGGTCTGGAAACCCAACTCCCGGGCCGCCTCAATATTTGCCAGATTGTCATCAATAAAGAGCGATTCTGCGGCACGGAGAGCATATCGGTCCAGCAGAACTTCGTACAACCTCCTGTCGGGTTTCACCATTTTCTCTTCCCCTGAAACAACCATACCATCCAGATCTTGAAAAAAGTCAAATTTGTCCATGGCCAGTGGAAGCGTTTCTGCCGACCAGTTGGTGAGCCCATACACCCGATATTTCTCCTTCAGCGGTTTAATCAGTTTCCTATTTTCTTCATAAGCACTTCCAAGCATCTCTATCCAGCGCCCGTAATACATGGATATCTCCTCGGCGTATTCCGGGTGTTTTTCCTGCAAAATGCGGGTACCTTCTGCCAACGAACGGCCTTCATCCTGCAACAGGTTCCAATCGTAACGACAAACATGCTCCAGGAAATAGTTCATTTCTCCGTCTGTTTCAAAGACTTTCCGATAAAGATAAACGGGATTCCAGTCGATGAGCACTCCTCCGAAATCAAAAATTATATTTTTTAGTAACGTCATACAATGAAAACATTTTTAAATGATGCCTTTGTTTACTCCACATTCACAACTACCGGCTCCGGGATATCGGCGGAATCTCTCCTCAGAATCACATCATTCTTTGTCCGAAAAAGGGGATTTTCACCCTGTTCATTCCGGGTATGCGTGGAATGGTTCTTTTTTAGCGGAGGATTCTTCAGAGGGTCGGTTTGAACAAGGACAACTGATCTGTCTGATTTTTCGGAAGGCCTCCCCTTCCGTTGGGCTGCTATGGGCGAGACAACAGTCTCTCCCTTTTCAAGAGAAACATTCACCGTCGTTCTTTTTCGCTGCCCCGGTGAAGAGTCATCTTCTTCAAGCACCCTGCCGCCTCGAAGATAACGGGATGCATAATACTCTTCTTCAGACGACGACACAATGACCCCATAGTTCGTAGAGGCGTGTATAAATCTGAAAGTTCCGTCGCGACGGGCTTCGGTAACAATTCCCACGTGCCCTACTCTGCCATTTTTTCTACTACCTTCAAAAAAAACCAAATCTCCTTTTTTCAAATCTTTTCGGTGGACAGTAGGAAATTGACGTTCTTGTCCACCTGAGCTTGGATTCAACGTATATCCAAATTCCTTGAAAACAAAAGAGGTGAATCCTGAGCAGTCGAATGAATTAGGCCCCCTACCGGCATAACGGTAAGGTTTTCCCAGGAATTTCCTACCGTATTCAACAACGTTGTTTTGCATGGACACCGAAGAGGTTCTGTGACTTGAGACAGTACTCCTACCGGCTCCACAAGAAGCCAGCAATATGGTTGTAAAAAGAATGGCTGCTATTTTTTTATACACATTCGTAGCATTAATTCCACAAGTAGGACTACAAAATCGTCTCATGATGCAGTCGGATCTTTTAAACGAACAAAAGTAAGCAAAAGCGCAATACGAAGCTTCTCTTTTAACAATAAATAGACTTCTTTGAAAGTTCTTCCTACCTGCATTAACCGAGAGCTGAATAGAAAAATCCGAGTCAACTACTTTATAAAACATTGACATGGTAATTCCACATCTTTTGCGTATTTTTGCACCCTGAAAACAAAATGAGCAAAAGATGATTACTGCAGACCAACTGAAAAATGTGTTGGAGCGCGAGCAAGCGCTGAGGGGGTATCTTTGACGTCGATACAAGGATAATCCAACTGGAAGAAGAAGAACTCCGCACCCAGTCACCCGACTTCTGGAACGATGCCAAGGCAGCAGAAAGCCAGATGCAAGTCGTGCGTGAGCTGAAGTTCTGGATCAACGCATACAACGAAGTGAAGGCAGCGGCTGATGAGCTGCAGCTGGCCTTCGACTTCCTGAAGGAAGGAATCGTTTCGGAGGAAGAGGTAGATCTCAATTATGCAGAAGCCATCAGGCTGATTGAAGATCTGGAACTAAAAAACATGCTTCGACGCGAAGAAGATAAGCTGGGAGCGGTCCTGAAAGTAAACGCGGGCGCGGGCGGGACGGAAAGTCAGGACTGGGCATCCATGCTCTTTCGCATGTACCAGCGGTGGTGTGAAAGCAAAAAATACAAAACCACGGTAACCAACTGGCAGGATGGCGACGATGCCGGCATTAAAACTGCCACGTTACAGGTTGAAGGTGACCTGGCATATGGGTTTCTAAAAAGCGAGAATGGGGTTCACCGACTTGTGCGCGTTTCGCCTTACAATGCCCAGGGTAAAAGAATGACCTCCTTCGCGTCAGTCTTTGTGGTACCGTTGGTGGACGACACCATCGAAGTCGATGTTAACCCGGCCAACCTGAGCTGGGACACCTTCCGCTCATCGGGGGCCGGAGGGCAAAATGTGAACAAGGTTGAAACAGGTGTACGGCTGCACTACCTTTACAAAGATCCGGATTCGGGCGAGGAACAGGAAATTGTGATCGAAAACACGGAGAGCCGATCCCAAATGGGGAATCGGGAGAATGCACTGCGGTTGCTCAAATCGCAACTCTATGAGATCGAGTTGGAGAAACGCCGTGCAGCACAAGCTGCAATTGAAGCAGGCAAAAAGAAAATTGAGTGGGGCTCTCAGATACGCAGCTATGTGTTTGACGACCGTCGCGTGAAAGATCATCGCACAAACTACCAGACATCCGACGTCACCGGCGTAATGGATGGTGATCTGGATGAATTCATCAAAGCCTATTTGATGGAATACGGAGGAGCTGACTAACATTGCCCGAAGGGTGTGTCTGGGATTTGCTTTCGACTGACAGTCCAAACAGGGCAAAATCATACTTGACAGGATCGTCTGCATCCATTGTGCGGAGATTACGGGTCAACTCAAGCGCCGCCTTCCAGTCTGTCTGTTTGCGAGTGATCAATCCGAGCTGCCTGGCCGTCCTGTCCACATGCAGATCGATGGGACAGATAAGTGCTTGTTGCGGAATCTGTTTCCATAAGCCAAAATCCACTCCTTTCCCATCCCTTCTTACCATCCAGCGCAAAAACATGTTCAACCGTTTGCAGGCAGAGTTGCGTATCGGGGTCGCCACATGTTTACGCGTACGCCTAGGCGCGTTGGGGTGATCGAAGAAGTACTGCTCAAAATGAATGAGCGAATCTTCCACGTTTGTAAATACGCCATCACAAAGAAAGGCACTCTCCAGACTTTCATGCTGTTGATAATGGCGGCGTAAGAAGTCAATAAAATAAAGCAGGTCTTCGTCGTTAAAAGTACGGTGCCTGAAACCAAGCAGTTGCTTCAACTCATTCTCGTCGTGCTCCATCACAAAGCGGAATGGCTCATTTCCCAACCTGTCCGCCAAATCACGACATTTGGAGATAATTGTTTTTCGTTGCCCCCATGCCAGGGTAGCGGCGAAAAAGCCCATAATTTCCCGGTCCTGTTTACCGGAAAAAAGATGAGGAATGGATACGGGGTCCTCCTTAATAAAGAGGGTGCTGTTATATTGATCAGCTTTTGCGTCGAGAAAGCTTTTTAAATTATGCATATTCAGCCGAATTATCTCTACAAAAGTAGGCCTATTTCCTGAAAAAACGTACATTTGCAGTTGGAACCGAATTTATCACTTACACATGACAAGCCAGCCCAAAAGAATCAACATTCTCCTGAAGTGGACGCTCCTTTTAGTATTCAGCCTCATTTTCAGCCACATTTCCGGCCAGATAAGCCACGGGGGCAAGCCTCTGCCTCTGCAAGCTGGAGCAGTTGCTAGGGCTGTTACTCCGTCAGCCGATTTTTTCGTGGAGATGCCCTCTTTCGACAAAGAAGCTGCCCTGTGGCGTTCCCAGCAGGAGCAATCACACTTTAAAAGCCTTGAGTTTGCCCACAAATTCTTTGTGCACCTCCGTCCGGATAATTCGGGGATCACCTTTACATCAGGCGCCATGAGAGTATGGCGCGTGGGCATCCGTTCAAAAGGAGCCTATTCGTTAAATATCCTTTTTACAAAATTCCGGTTGCCCGAAAATGCAAAGCTGTTTGTCTACAACTCCAACCAGTCAGAGACACTGGGTTCCTTTACCCACGAAAACAACACTGAGTTAAATCTTCTTCCCCTTCAGCCCATTGGTGGTGAAGAGCTGATTGTAGAATATCAGGAACCGTTGAACGCCTCCTTCCATGGTGAGATTGAAATCGGAGAGGTGAATCACGACTATGTAGGCATCTTCCGAGCAGCGGAACTTCGGGATCCTGTCAATGCGTGTCATCCCAACCTGATTTGTTACCCGGAAAATATCCAGCCAGGAAGTGGCGTGGTGGCGCTGATCATCAACGGAACCACCTATTGCACCGGGTCCCTTATCAACAACACGGCCAATGATGGAACCCCTTATCTCATTACAGCGACACACTGCCTGAACAACGATTACAATGCCACTTTCCTGGCAAATAGAAAGTACGACCTGGTGGCAGGCCGCATCGTCACCTTCTTCAATTACAACTCACCAGTCTGTAGCACAGACATCCGCGGGCCATTACAGATGACCATGGCTTCCGCTGATTCGGTGCTGATCAGCGAACGTCACGACATATCGCTGCTAAAATTAAAACAGACTCCTCCCAAAGAGTATCAGCCCTATTATTTGGGATGGAATGCAGAATCGTCCCCTACTGGCCCTTTTCATGGGTTGCACCATCCTAATGGTGGCATCAAGAAAGTGGCCATAGAAGAAGGATCATTGGGCATCGGCTCATTCGACGACCCTAAATACAACCTGGAGCCCAATGCCTTCTGGGTGGTGAGAGATTGGGAAACAGCCTCCACAGAAGGTGGGTCGTCGGGCTCCCCCCTTCTCGACAGGGAAAAACGAATTGTGGGAACACTCACGGGAGGCGTGTCGGAATGTTCATCACCACGCGGACCCGACTTATACTCTTCGTTACAAAAATTTTGGCAGGTGGCGGGCTCACTCGGAAATCCCAATCCGATCAGTGATTATCTTGATCCGCAAGGCTCACAAGCTACGCAAACGGATGGTTTAAATCCATACTCTTCGGACCTTTTCACAAAAAACCACAATTTCAAAACGGACGAAACGCCTGTTGAGACCTACTTCCAATCGGTAGCCATGTTTGCCACAAACAACACATTTGGCTACACCGAGTTTGCGGAAGAGTTTCATGCCAAAACCTATACGCAATTGCAGGGCGTATTCGTCTCTTCTCCCTCCACCAGCAATATATTGAACATGAATATTCGGATCAAAGTCTACTCAGGGGAGAACGGGCCGGAACAACTTCTTTACGAGCAGCCCTACGATTACAGTTACCGGTATTACAGTAATGGAAGCTTCCCCCTGGCTCAACGAGACATGAGATATAACCTCGAGAATTATATCGAGTTTTCTCATCCTGTCCCGGTATCGGGATCGTTCTATATATCGTATTCCGAAGCAAACGGAGTGCCTGCCGGCTTCTCCGTCTTCAATACGTCCCCCCGAAAATTAGGCTCTGGAGTCATCTCCACGGCATGGATGAAGAACGCAACCGGATGGGTAAGATCTTCGGAGAATATGGAAAATCCCATCAACACCTCTTTGCTGATCGCTCCCTACGTGATTGGGGGCGGTTCCATCGTGGTAGAACCAGAGCTGAAAGAACCCGAAATAAAAGTATATTACTCACACGAAGTAAAACGAATTCTTATTGAATCGAACCGCGATCTGCTTCAATGGGAAATATTTTATGTCTCAGGACAGAAAATTCATCAGGAAAGTACAGACAAGAGCATAAACAGGGTCTCCTATTCAGCAGCCCATCTGCCTGGGGGAGTCTATGTTGTAAAGGTAAGGACCATTGAAGGAACGGTCAGTGCAAAAAAAGTGCTGGTTATGTAGTGTTTACTCTTTTTCAGTTCTGTCTTCAATTTTTTCCGTCACTTGACGTTCTTCTGTTTTTTCGATTTGCTCTTTCAGGTAAGAAGATATAATGCTGCCTCCGCCACCCCTTGTTTCGGCACGGCTGTATTCAATTTCTTCCTCGTCGGGGGGAGTAGCCGTAGGCACCGTCACCTCTCTCACGCCAACAATCAGTTGGTCTCCGATACCGATGCGGGTAGAGTTCAATTTGTTCCACCTCTGAAGCTGTGAAACCAGCACTCCGTTTTTCCGGGCAATCTCTCCCAGTGTATCGCCCTTTTTCACCCTGTAGTACTGGTTCATTGTTCCCGCACCGCCCGAAGCTTCACCATCTGACACCCGTGCCACCTGTTCCTTGCTTTCCGCGATGGGAGGGTCTGCTTTCCGATGTCCCACAATTAAACGTAACCCAATGCCAATACGGTTCGAGCGCAGCCCGTTCCACGACTTCAACTGGTTAAGCGTAATGCCATTTCTGCGGGCAATGGCGGAGAGGTTATCCCCCTTTTTCACCCGATAATAAACGTTCGTGCTATTTCCGGACAAAGATGTCTCATATCCCTCCAGGTAACCATCGGTATTGCTTCGGTGAGTAAGATACTGGTGTCGTTGAAAATTGGAGATTTCGTCACCTTTATCAATGAAAGCATACATCTTTTCAAAAGGAAGAACCAGAGAGTATGCCTTGAAGTCGCCCGGGATCACATCTTTCTTGAATTGAGGGTTCAGTCGCCTCAAGTCACTCACGGGAATATCCAACACACCGGCAACCTGCTCCAGATGAATGCGTTCATTCACCTGCACCGTATCCAGGGCTACAGCAGGACTATATGGGTGAGCAGGGCAGATATTGTGATCAGCATAATGACTCATGATGTAGTTGGCGGCAATGAAAGCGGGTACATACCCTCTTGTTTCGCGCGGTAGCCGATCATAAATTTGCCAGTAATCGCGCTTTCCCCCACTTCGGGCAATCGCCTTGTTCACATTGCCCGGCCCGCAGTTATAGGCAGCAATAACCAGGTTCCAATCACCATAAATTGCATACAAATCTTTGAGATACCGGGCCGCAGCCTCCGTCGACTTGTAGGGATCACGCCGCTCATCTACGAGGCTATTCACTTCCAGGCCGTATCCTTTGCCGGTACGCAGCATAAACTGCCACAATCCCGTTGCACCAGCACGGGACACAGCCACAGGATTCAATGCTGATTCAATTACCGGCAAGTATTTCAATTCAAGCGGCAGGCCATGTTTATCCAATGCCTGCTCAAACATGGGGAAGTAATATTCTCCCAGTGCAAGCATGTAGCTCACCTGGTCTCTTTTCCTGTCGGCATACATCTCGATGTATTTTTTCACCACCCCGTTGAAGGACAACTCCATCTCCGATGGCATACTATGGAGCCTGCGGGTATATACCGAGTCATGAAAATGTATATTTTGTCCTCTTCTGCACTCTATTTCGGCATCCTGAAGATCGAGCTGCCACGCCTTTAGCAAGTCGCTCAGTTGCTCCGTCATGCTCTCGGGATAGACGATCGCGTTGTCGCTGATGGAGTCTCCCGCGGAAACAGGATTGTTCTGAGCCGGCGAGGGTGCGCACAACAATATCCCTGTCACTGTGAGTAAAAAAATATTTCTCATGAGATAATGATTTAAAAACTAAAACTCCATTGAACTCCATACGCGGAGTTACCTTTCATTGCCGGCCGATCTTCTCTCAAAATGGCAGGCTCCACACGCATTGACAAGTCGGGACTCATATCGAAGTCGAACAATTGCGCATCTACATAGGCATCCACGATAGCCACCAGATACAAAGCTACGGTGCCAATGATACTCAAGTCCCTGTAATACCGGTAATAATCTTTTCGCTGCTGCAAAACCCCTGTAAACCACTGAGTATCTACACTTTCAGGATCCTGTCTGTAGGAATAGGGCAGCATATCGTGCCAGCGGTTTGAATTCGGGTCGTCGTCCATAATATCCTGATAAGCCCCTAGATAGTCGCGGTAATACCCGTTGTTCCACGATATGGCATAGGTAAAACCCACAAATCCGCCGTACAGGACAGGCAGCTTCCAGTACTTCCGGTTGTATATCTGTCCCAGTCCCGGAAAGATCGCAGAATAAATGACTGCTTTCCGGGGAGATGGCTTGAACAGATATGCCGGTGCAAATAAATTATCGGAGGAGGTAGCAGCAATCACACTGTCTACCTTGTTGCGTACAGGATCAACGGCAACGGGCGCTGCAATATTGCTGTCGGCCTTCACAATCAATGAATCTTTTTCCGGAGACCTCAGCGAATCAGTCGCAATGTGAGCAGCCGAATCCCGTGGTTGTTGCCGTAAAGGGGCCTGTGCCTGAACTTTGGGCGCACAACATGCTAAGAATATCCAAACGAGAATTCCGGCAAACTTCATCTTTGGGTACTGTTATTTCATTTTATCGAACATCACCATGATCCGTTCCAGATCCTCCGGTGAGTCGAACGGGATGGTTATTTTTCCGTTACCGCGTTTGTTGTAACTGAACTGTACATCCGTTTTGAAATATGCGGAAAGATGTTGTTTCAGCACATCAAAATCGTCCGGCAACATATCCTTACTGGTTTTCTTTTTCGGTTTGGTTTTATTACCGGAAGCAGAAGACGAATCTATCAGCGGTTTGCCGTCAGCGAAATCGCGAACAATCGCTTCCACTTTCCGAACCGAAAGCCCCTCTTCAAGAATGAGGTTATAAACCAACAATTGCGACACCGGATCGTTCATGGTTACAAGTGCACGGGCATGTCCCATGTCAATTTTTTTGTCTTTCACCCCCATTTGCACCTCAGCAGGGAGCTTTAACAGGCGAAGGTAGTTGGCAATGGTCGCACGCTTCTTTCCCACCCTTTCGCTCAGCTGCTCCTGTGTAAGGGAGAGGCTGTCTATCAACGACTGGTAAGCCAGCGCTATTTCTATGGAGTTGAGGTCCTCGCGTTGAATATTCTCTATCAGCGCCATCTCCATGGTCTCGTCATCATCGGCTGTCTTAATGTAGGCAGGAATGGAGGTAAGTCCGGCCATTTGTGACGCTCGGTAACGCCGTTCACCGGCAATGATCTGATAGGAGTCTTCGTCTAATTTTCGCAGTGTGACAGGTTGAATCAAACCGATGGATTTGATGGAGGCAGCCAGCTCCTGTAGTGCCTCTTCATTCATGACACGTCGAGGCTGATCGGGGTTTGGGTTAATCCTGGTAAGTTCCACTTCGCTGATGGAGGAGGAACCCTGCGTTTCGCCGTCATTAAAAGTAATCAATGCGTCCAATCCTCTTCCCAATGCATTCTTTCTAGCCATATTCAATCCGGTAAAAGGACAAAGTTAGGAATTTTTTTCGATTAGTTCCTGCGCAAGTTGTATGTGGTTCACAGCTCCCCTCGAACCAGCATCGTACATCAACGCAGGTTTTGCGTGGCTCTGCGATTCACTGAGCGTAATATTGCG
>NZ_DCEN01000026.1:59372-60095 GCF_002316955.1 Proteiniphilum sp. UBA1028 | reverse complement strand
GAATCATACATGGTAAGCACAAAGCCCTCTATCTCCAACCGGGTGTTGAGCTTGGACTTGATAATCTTGATCGTATTTAACAGCTTGCTCAACCCTTCGAGGGCAAAATATTCACATTGTACGGGAATAAGTACCGAGTCGGCGGCCGTGAGAGCATTCACCGTGATAATCCCCAGTGAAGGGGAACAATCGATGAGGATATAGTCATAAGTATCCTTTAACGGATGCAGCAGATCCCGAAGCCTTTTTTCCCGGTTTTCCATCTGCACCATCTCCAGCTCGGCTCCTACGAGGTTGATGTGAGACGAGATGATGTCGATATTTTCAAAAGGCGTCTTGTGCACTGCCTCCTGCGGGGTGCATTTCCCAATCAGGCCCTCATAAATTGTATTGATGGTTTTTTTAATGTCGATACCCAATCCGGATGAAGCGTTTGCCTGCGGGTCGGCATCCACCACAAGCACCTTTTTCTCCAAAGCGGCCAACGATGCCGCAAGATTGATCGTAGTGGTGGTTTTACCCACCCCTCCCTTCTGATTTGCCAACGAAATGATTCTACCCATATATTGTATTTTTCAGGTAACATCGTTTTTACTTATTCGAAACGTGCTACTTTAGCCGACAAAATAAACAATAAATCGGCTAATTCTGTGTTAATTATTTAAAACGTTGCCGTTTTTGTTGATAAATCAAAAGAACAAAAGCATCAGACTCTTATTCCCA
>NZ_DCEN01000026.1:34517-59155 GCF_002316955.1 Proteiniphilum sp. UBA1028 | reverse complement strand
AACCAGGTTGCTTTTTTGTCGTATTTCGCAAAGAACGGGATATCCACAAGGTCGGGATTTCTACACTGAAGAAAACGCAGAACAAAAACTTTTTCACCCTGCACCTCCGTGATGCCCAGGATCTGAATCTTTCCCGGGTTCGCACTCATACTGGGACCGCGGACCGTGCGACACACACCGCTCACGCTGCGGTAAGCTTTCCGGAAAATATTCCACGCTTTCTCCAGGGGGACATCGAAAAAAGCTTTCGAGCCGGTATCACGGGCCACGAACATGTAATAAGGGATTAGCCCGAGCCTGACCTGTTCTTTCCACATGTCGGCCCATACAACGGGATCGTCATTGATATGCCTGAGCAAGGGGGATTGGGTCCTGATCTGTGCCCCGGTATTCTGAATCCTTTGAATTGCCTGTTTTACCGCGTCGGTAGATAGTTCTACCGGATGGTTGAAATGCGCCTGAAAAGCAAGATGCTTGCCGGCCTTCTTCACCTTTTCAAAAAGACGCAGCATATCGTCGGCATCTTTGTCTGTCAAAAAACGATAAGGCCAATAGGATAACGTTTTGGACCCGATGCGAATGTTGCGGATATGGGCAAACTCTTTTGTAAGAAGCGGCTCGATGTATGCCGACATGATGCTGGCCTTAGCCGTGAGCGGATCGCCTCCCGTAAAAAGGACATCCGAGACCCGGGTATGTTTGCGCAAATAGCGATGAAGCAAATCGGCTTCTTTCATTGCAAACTTCAGTTCATTCATACCGGAAAACTGGGGCCATCGGAAGCAGAAAGTACAATAGGCGTGGCACGTTTGCCCCTGGCTTGGGAAAAACAACACCGTCTCCCGGTATTTGTGTTGCATACCGTGCAATTTTATCCCATCTATAGCAGGCACGTTATGCTCCTGGCCTGCAGGGTTGGGGTTTAGCTTCATCCTGATTTCATAGATCTTCTTTTTCAATCCCTCTTCGTCATTCTCATCCATCAGCTTCTTCACCTGGCTGTAATGGGTTTTGGAAAGCATCTCTTTCCGGGGAAAGGTAAGGGTATAAATTGGATCGTCCGGCACGTTTTGCCAATTGATCAGCTCCTCAACCACATAGTTGTTCGACTTAAACGGCAACACCTGACCTACAACGCCGATTGCTTCCCGCTCCTCTGCGGTCAATGCGTTCAGTTGGGGCAAATCATTGTAATTACGAAGAATAAAGTTTCTGTATTTTATAGTTTCCATTTGCATAATATATAACTTATTTTTAAGTGAACTGCACGGGGTAAAGGGGGATTCGCTGCTAATAAAAGCGAAAAGGAGAATGAATATTTTTGCAGTTTGGATAACAAATAAAAGAAAAAAGTAGCAAAAAGACAAAATTTTTTATACATTTTCACTTTTTTTCTGATAATAAAAAACACTTTGAATGTTTTTTATCGCTATAGCAAGTTTTTTTTGTATATCATCCATTTTTAAAAATATAATGTGTATTTTTGCAGTCTGATGAAAACATTATTTTCACATACACACTTCCGCAAAGCAACAGACCTGGTCCGACGATGCTTTTAATCTTTGCAGGCAGTCTCACGTCTGTACTTTTCCTTTTTTCATTATGCGCCAAGAGGCGTTTTTCAACAACCCGCTAATTTTTTATTTTGTTTTAGGATGAATGTAGATATTCATATAGCCAACAGCAGCTACGTCACTTATGCACAAGAGATCTGTGATTTGATTTACGAATCGGCACAGGCACGCGGTACGGGCATCGCTAAACGCAGTGCCGAATACGTAGCAGAGAAGATAGAAGCAGGAAAAGCAGTGATCGCCCTCGATGGCGATAAGCTGGTGGGCTTTGCGTACATAGAGACGTTCAGTCACCAGCGGTTTGTAGCCAATTCCGGGTTGGTGGTGCACCCCGACTACCGGAATCAGGGACTGGCAAAGAAGATCAAACGGAAGATCTTTGATCTATCGCGCAAACTATACCCCAATGCCAAAATATTCAGCATCACTACGGGACTGGCTGTAATGAAGATGAATACGGAGCTGGGATTTAAACCGGTTACCTTCTCGGAACTAACCAACGACGATGAGTTTTGGAAAGGCTGTCAGGGTTGCAGAAATTACGATATTCTGCAGCGCAATAATTACAAGATGTGTCTTTGCACCGGACTTTTATATGATCCGAAAGCACAGCCTGTGCAACAAGCAAGTCCCTTCGCGAAAAAAATTGTAAAGCCGGTTATCAAAGTAAGAAAAAACAACAAATTATTCAAGAAATGAAACAAAAAGTAGTTCTGGCATTCAGTGGCGGACTCGACACGTCGTTCTGTGTGCCTTACCTTATGAACGAGAGAGGACTGGAAGTACACACCGTGATTGTAAACACGGGAGGTTTTTCAGAAGAAGAGGCTCAACGCATTGAAGAACGTGCTCTTACGCTGGGTGCGACCTCGCACACCTGCATTGATGCGGTGGATGACTATTATTCGCGGGGCATCCGTTACCTGATTTTCGGGAATGTGTTAAAAAACAACACCTATCCACTTTCAGTAAGCTCAGAGCGCTTTTTTCAGGCAATGGCAGTCTTGGATCATGTAAAAAAGACGGGAGCTGATTTTGTGGCACACGGGAGCACCGGTGCCGGTAATGACCAGGTGCGGTTCGACCTGGTATTTGAAGTGCTGGCCCCCCAGGTAAAGATCATTGCTCCCATCCGCGAGCTGGCCCTGACACGTCAGCAGGAGATCGACTATCTGAAAGAAAAAGGATTCGATTTTTCCTGGGAAAAATCAAAGTATTCCATCAACCAGGGAATCTGGGGTACCAGCGTGGGTGGCGTGGAAACGCTCAAGTCGTCGGGTGTGTTGCCGGAAGAGGCCTATCCGTCACAGGTTACGAACCATGGTACGCAACGCATCACCCTTGGATTTGAAAAGGGAGAAGCGATCTTGCTGAACGGCGAAAAAATGACTCCTGTCGCTCTGATCCATCAACTCCACCATATTGCATCACAGTATGGCATCGGCCGTGATGTCCATGTGGGCGATACCATCATCGGCACAAAAGGGCGTGTTGCTTTTGAAGCGCCTGCCCCTCTGATCCTTATCAAGGCACATCACCTGCTGGAGAAACACGTGCTAACCAAGCAACAGCTTTATTGGAAAGATCAACTCTCCAATTGGTACGGGCAGTTGATGCACGAGGCCCAGTACCTGGAGCCGGTGATGCGCAACATAGAGACTTTCCTTACCGACACGCAACAGTTTGTGACCGGCGAGGTGGAAGTGGAACTGCGACCCTATCACTTTGCAGTACTGGGCTGCTCCAGTGATTACGACCTGATGAGTTCACGGTTCGGAGAATACGGCGAATCCAATAAATCTTTTTCCGGAGAGGATGTGGTAGGATTCACAAAGGTGACTGCCAATCCATTGAAAATTTACTATACCATTCACGACAATGATAAACGTTAGCATAGCAGGCGGGACAGGATATACAGCGGGTGAGTTGTTACGCATCCTGCTTCGTCACCCTCATGTAAATATTGAATCGGTGATCAGCACCACCTCAGTGGGCAAACCGGTCGCCGAAGTACACCGTGACTTGTTGGGAGAAACCGATCTGCTGTACAGCGATACTTTCCTAAATCCCGATGTGCTCTTTCTATGCCTGGGACATGGATTATCCCGTGCCTTCCTGGAGGAAAACAGGATTCCGGAAAAGTGCAAGATCATCGACCTGGGCAATGATTTCCGGAACAAACCGGTTTATGGCAACAGGGAATTTGTCTTTGGCCTGTGCGAACTGAACCGGGAACTTATTCGCCGTGCCGGTAATGTGGCCAACCCGGGGTGTTTTGCGACAACCATCATGCTTGCCTTGTTGCCGCTGGCGGATAAGGACCTGTTGACAGACGAGGTACACGTTCACGCGATAACCGGTTCCACAGGTGCCGGTAAACGACCCGGAGAAACCACTCACTTCAGTTACCGCGACAACAACATTTCCGTATACAAACCATTCACTCACCAACATCTTGAAGAGATTGGACACACGCTGGTTAAAGCCGGCAACAGCAGTCTTCCCCGAATTAACTTTGTCCCCATGCGGGGTGATTTTACCAGGGGCATCTTCGCCAGCATTTACACAAAATGGCACGGGAGCATGACTGCTGCAGAAACAGTTTCTTTCTATAAAGATTATTTCGCGGCTTCTCCCTTTGTGTTTGTTTCGGAAGAGCCCATCAGCCTGAAAGAGGTGGTAAATACCAACAAATGTTTGCTGCACATTGAATTTCACAATGGCTACATCCACATAACATCCGTCACCGACAATCTGGTAAAAGGAGCATCGGGGCAGGCGGTACAGAATATGAACCTGATGTTCGGTCTGGAAGAGACGACGGGATTGAAGCTAAAAGGAAGTGCTTTTTAATGATGCGAAAATGGGATAACCCGGATGCAAAAAAAATGATAAATCAGTAAATCAGTAAGAAACAAAATGAACCTATTTGACGTATACAGCTTATGGAACATTGAGCCGGTAAAGGCAAAGGGTTGTCGCGTATGGGACAGTAAGGGGATAGAATATCTCGATTTATATGGCGGTCATGCCGTGATCTCCATCGGCCATTCCCATCCAACCTACGTGAAAGCACTGCAAAATCAGGTTGCGGAAATCGGTTTCTACTCCAACTCGGTACAAAACTCGCTGCAACAGGAGCTTGCTCAGAAACTGGGCGAACAAAGCGGTTACCCCGACTATTCGCTATTCCTGTGCAACTCAGGTGCCGAAGCCAACGAGAACGCACTCAAGCTGGCATCCTTTCACACCGGGAAAAGACGTGTGATCGCTTTTAAAGAGGCTTTTCACGGCCGTACCTCGGGTGCGGTAGCCGTCACCGACAACCCCAACATCCAGTCGTTATTCAACAAAGGACACGACGTGGTCTTTGTTCCTTTGAACGATATAAATGCAGTAGAAGATGAACTTCGCAAAGAGGATGTCGCTGCCGTGATTATTGAAGGAATACAGGGAGTGGCAGGTATCTATGTGCCCGAAAGCAACTTCCTGCAGCAGTTGGAATCGCTCTGCAAACAGTACAACACAGTGCTTATTCTCGATGAAATTCAATCGGGTTACGGACGCACGGGCCACTTTTTCGCTCATCAGCCAGCAGGCATTAAGCCCCATCTGATTACAATGGCCAAGGGAATGGGCAATGGATTCCCGATTGGCGGTGTGCTGATTTCTCCCCATTTTGAAGCAAAAAAGGGAATGCTCGGCACCACCTTTGGCGGAAATCATCTGGCTTGCGCAGCGGCCATTGCCGTGCTGGATGTGATGAAAGAAGAGTCACTGTTGCTAAACGCCGCCCGAATGGGAGATTACCTGAAAAATCAACTCGGCCTCATCAGCGTCATTACGGAAATACGCGGGTGCGGACTGATGCTGGGAATCGAATTCATGCCGGAATATGCTTCCGTGCGCAACCAGTTGTTGTTCGAAAGCCACATCTTTACAGGCGGGGCAAAAAACAATGTCATGCGCCTCTTGCCCCCACTAACGATATCAAAATCGGAAATTGATTTTTTTATCAGAGAGTTAAAGAAATTAACCGATTAATTAATCACCCATCGCGGAGACTTTCTGTCCGTGGCAAGTCGGTTGTCTCCGGTTATAAAAAGTCAGAAAAATGAAAAAATTCACTTCTGTTCAAGATATAGGTAACCTCAAAGTGGCTTTGGAGAAGGCAAAATGGATAAAAGAAAACCCTTTTGCCGATCAGGAGCTGGGAAAAAACAAGACCCTACTGCTCATCTTCTTCAACTCAAGCCTCCGTACGCGACTGAGTACTCAGAAGGCGGGGCTTAACCTGGGCATGAACGTGATTGTACTCGACATCAATCAAGGAGCCTGGAAACTGGAGACAGAGAGAGGAGTAATCATGGATGGCGACAAGCCGGAGCATATCCTGGAGGCAATTCCTGTGATGGGGTCCTACTGCGATGTGATTGGGGTGCGCTCTTTCGCTCAGTTCAAAAACAAAGAGGAGGACTACAATGAAGTCATTTTAAATCAATTTATTCAACATTCTGGAAAACCGGTATTCAGCATGGAAGCGGCGACAAGGCATCCGTTGCAGAGCTTTGCAGACCTGATTACCATTGAAGAGTATAAAAAGAAGCCTCGCCCTAAAGTAGTGCTTACCTGGGCACCGCATCCGCGTGCCCTCCCACAGGCAGTACCCAACTCCTTTGCCGAATGGATGAACGCTGCCGGCTACGAATTTGTGATCACCCACCCCGAAGGATATGAGTTGGACGAACAGTTTGTGGGTAACGCCACTGTGGAATACGACAAAGAGAAGGCCTACCGGGATGCCGATTTTATTTATGCCAAAAACTGGGCGGCCTACCGTGACCCGAACTATGGGAAGATATTGAATACAGACCGCTCCTGGACGGTGGACAAACAAAAGATGGGACTGACAAACAATGCTTATTTTATGCACTGTCTGCCTGTACGCCGCAACATGATCGTGACCGACGAAGTGATAGAGAGCGAACAATCTATCGTGATACCGGAAGCAGCGAACAGGGTGGTTTCAGCACAAACAGTATTGAAAGAGATACTACTTGGAATGTGATAACACTAGATTCAATATTAGTGTTGAAAACGAATTATTACTATGGTGGTAAAAGATAAAGAAAGGAAAGAGGAGCGCCTCTCCATTGTAAAAATAGGAGGAAACATCGTAGATGATCCGGAACTTCTGGAGTCGTTCCTATGCGATTTTCACCGGCTGGAGGGACGGAAACTGCTGGTGCACGGCGGGGGCGTGATGGCTTCCAAAATGGCAGTGGAGTTAGGTATCGAAACTAAAATGATACAAGGACGCCGCATCACCGATGCCGACACTCTAAAACTGGTCACCATGGTTTATGCCGGATGGATCAATAAAAACATGGTAGCGTCCCTCCAAAAAATTGGGTGCAACGCCATCGGGCTCTCGGGTGCAGATGGTAATACCATTCCAGCATTGCGGCGATCACCGGTCCCGGTAGACTACGGGTTTGTGGGAGACCCGGATCCGGAAAAGGTGAATGCACACTTTATATCACAACTGATTGAGGCCGGCATCACGCCTGTTTTTTGTGCCATCACCCACGATGGCAATGGTTCTTTGTTGAACACCAATGCCGACACGATCGCCTATTCCGTGGCAACAGCCCTATCGGAAATCTACGAGACTTCGCTCTATTATTGTTTCGAGAAAGAGGGTGTGCTGATGGATATGACCGACCCCGACAGCCTGATTCGAACCATGAACCGTGAAGAGTGTGAAGTATACAGACAGCAGGGTGTCATTGCCGACGGCATGATTCCGAAACTGGATAATTCTTTTCGCGCCATTGAAAAAGGCGTGAAGGAGGTGATCATCCTCCATGCAAAAAATTTGTTGTTAAAAAAAGGGACTGTCCTGGTTGAAAATCAGCCCGGATCGAAACAAAAACAGCACCCCGGTACTTTGTAATCAATCTGACTCAATCTTATCGGTCTCCAATGAATAAAAAACAGCTGCTTAGAGCTACAGAACTGCTGAGAAAACTGGTTTCCATCCCCTCCTTTTCGGGAGAGGAAGAGAAGAGGAGCAGTTATCTGGAACAGTTCTTTCACGAGAAAGGAATTGTCGTGGAACGCATCGGGAACAACCTGGTCGTGCGACAGCCTCATCCTGACAGAGCAAAGCCAACACTGATGCTCAACTCTCACCTCGATACTGTTCAACCGGCCTCTACCTATTCTTTTGATCCTTTCATTCCGCCCGTTTCGGACACCTACGTTTACGGACTTGGGAGCAACGATGCCGGTGCTAGTGTGGCTGCCATGACAGAGGCTTTTCTTCACTTCTACGATAAAAATCTCCCGTTCAATCTTATCCTGGCACTGTCCACAGAAGAAGAGAACTCGGGTGCACACGGCATGCGGATGTTGTGGGAGAAGCTTCGCGGGGAGGTGGACATGGCCATCATTGGCGAGCCTACCGGTATGAGAGCAGCCGTGGCCGAGCGTGGATTGCTGGTGATCGATGGCGAATCGAAGGGTATTAGCGGACATGCGGCAAGGGAAGAAGGCGTAAATGCCCTCTACGTTGCACTGGAAGATATTGACGTGCTGCGGTCGGTAAAATTCCCCAAAATATCTTCTGTCATGGGAGAGGTAAAGCTAACCGTGACACAGATACATGCCGGCACCCAGCATAACGTTGTGCCCGACCGATGCAACTTCGTAGTCGATATTCGTCCCACGGAGATGTACACGAATCAGGAGATCATGGACATGCTGCAGCCAAAGACAAAGAGCACCCTGCAAGCACGCTCGCTGGTCAACCGAAGCTCTGCGACACCAACAGGCCACCCGCTATACCAATGCGCGAAACGATTGGGCATTGAGACCTACACCTCGCCCACAACGTCCGACTGGATGCGGATTACCTGTCCTGCCCTGAAGATGGGTCCAGGCGAATCGGCAAGGTCACATCAGGCCGATGAATATATTCTGATTAAGGAATTGGGAACAGGTATTCACGGATACATTGAATTTATTACACAGCTGAAAACAAACTAATGAAGGATACCTTCTAACCAACTGACAACTGTAAATTATGGCAAAAATTTGGGATAAAGGCTTCGATGCAAATCAACAGGTAGAAGCATTCACGGTGGGGAACGACCGGGAGCTGGACCTTCGTCTGGCAAAACATGATATTCTGGGCTCGATGGCTCACATCAAAATGCTGGTAAAAATTGGCCTGCTGGAAGAAGAAGAGGAAGCTGCACTTCGAACCGAGCTGCAAAACATCCTGTCAGAGGTGGAGAAAGGCAATTTCCGTCTCGACGATGATGCCGAAGACATCCATTCCCAGATTGAAGCGATGCTGACAGAGCGACTGGGCGATGTGGGCAAAAAAATCCATTCAGGACGTTCCCGTAATGACCAAGTGCTGGTGGATATCAAACTTTTTCTCAAAGAGGAGATTTGCCAAATAAAGGAGGAGGTACTTCGGTTGTTTGATCTATTGCAATCTCTTAGCGAAAAGCATAAAGATACGCTTCTGCCGGGGTACACCCACGCACAAATAGCAATGCCTTCTTCTTTTGGCCTATGGTTTGGTGCCTATGCCGAAACGTTGGTTGATGATATGCAGACACTTGCTGCCGCCTGGAAGGTGGCAGATCAAAACCCGCTGGGTTCTGCCGCCGGCTATGGGAGCTCCTTCCCGCTGGACAGAGAAATGACAACGAGCGAACTGGGCTTTGCCACCATGAGCTACAACGTGGTCGCCGCCCAGATGGGACGTGGAAAGACCGAGCGTATTCTCGCCCAAAGCATGGCCAACATTGCCTTCACTCTCAACAAGCTGGCAACAGACAACTGCATGTACCTCTCCGGTAATTACGGCTTCATCTCCTACCCCGAAGAATTGACAACAGGGTCGAGCATCATGCCGCACAAGAAGAACCCCGACGTATGGGAGCTGATTCGCGCCCACAGCAATCGCCTACAGAGCCTTCCCAATGAAATTACGGTGATGACCACCAACATGCCGCACGGATATCACCGCGACTATCAGTTGCTGAAAGAGGTGCTCTTCCCGGCTATCGAGACATTACATACAGTGCTAAAAATGTCCTGTTTTATGCTGGAACGCATCTCGGTCAACCGGGATATACTCTCCGACCCACGGTATGAATACCTATTTACCGTGGAAGAAGTGAACAAACGCGTGCTCCGGGGTATTCCTTTCAGAGAAGCCTATCAGCAGGTAGGGAAAGAGGTACAGCAAGGCAGTTTCCATGCAGAAAAGAAGGTACATCACTCCCACCCTGGAAGTATCGGTAATCTTTGTACAGAGGAGATCAGAGAAAAAATGGAGTCGGCTTCGCTGGCAATCCAACAAAAAAAAGGATGAAATCATTCCCTTGACTCCATCCCCTTTCTGTGATTTTTTAAAGGAGGCTTAATGCTGGTGTGCCCCGCCACCAGCCAGGATATCATGCACAGCTTCCACACTATGGGTGTAATCCACATAAGCATCAACATACCGGCGTCCTTCTTCAACTGAATTATCCTTCACTTTGTAGAGAGCAGCCACTTTGTTATACTTCTCCTGCAACTGTGAATTCACGTGTTTATTGAGTGCTTTCAACAGCGACCCAAAATCGCCTGTTGCCAGTGCTTTATCACTCATGACGGTAATGGGAGCAGTTGTTCCGGCAGGTTTCAATCCTGTAAAAGGAGCACCCTCCATTTCGCGATGAAGTCGGACAAATGTTTCATAGAAATGTTTTTTCACAATCTCATACACTTCCTGATCACCGCCTTTCAGGGAGTAAGTCTTGTGAAACAGTGCAACCACCTCGGATTCATCTTCTGCACTGATCCATTTTTTAATCAAATCTACGTTGTTAGTTTCCAAAGCCTTGGATGCATCTACAAGGGCAGGCCCATCGTAAGAATCGCAATGCGCCGAAGCAGGTTGAATATTTACCAATGAGAAAATAGCAAACAGCGATAAAAGGAGTGCTGATTTTAGCAGTTTGCTTCTTAATGAGTCATTTTTTGATTTCATAACGCATATTTTTTTTGATTGTCAGTTTTACTAATTTTGTTGTATATTTATCGATTATTCGCTTCCGGATTTTCCGGTCAATGAACGTGTGTCGTCCAAATCGTTTTTTTGTTTTCTCTTTTTGTACTACAAAGGTACCGTTCGAAAAAACGAAAAATTGTCACCCTGGAGACAGCTGCAGACATTTCAGATTATTTAACAAAGCAATAATAACCAAGCGTTTTTTTAATGTTTAACTACATAATCATCTTATTGTATGGATAAAGACAGGCATAACTTCGGGGAGAACCGGAGACACTCTCATAGTCATTTGCACCATTTGCTGGAAAATAAGGTGTCCGCAGATCATGGTCACGACGAATTATCGCTTCACATGCATCACCACGATAAGGAATTATCCTATTGCCCATTGTTCAAGGGATTGTCGCAGGGCGAACATGATCAGTTTCTTGACAGAAATGTAAAGGAAGTGCTTACCTACAAGAAAGGGGAGACCATTGTACTGCAGGGAGAACCCATACGTTCGGTGATGTTACTGGTACAAGGGAGTGTGCGAACGGAAATGATAACCATGGAAGGAAATGTATTGAACATTGACATCCTGGAAGCGGTGATCCCCCTTGCTCCTGCTTTTATTTACGGTGCAAAAAAGAGCTACCCCGTGGATGTGATTGCTGCAGAACCTTGTGTTTTTTTGAAAATATCAAAGGATGCCTGGCTTAACGAGATGGCAGGCAACAAGCAGTTGCTGACCAATTTCCTGACAATGAATGCCGACCTTACCTTTTTCCTGACCAACAAGCTGCAAATGATCTCCCTGAAAAGCCTGAGAAAAAAGCTGGCTACTTTTTTCCTGGAGAAAACCACGGTTGAACAAGACTCTTTCACCCTGAAACGCTCCCGCACGCAGCTGGCAGAGTATTTCGGCGTACAACGTCAGTCACTAGCCAGATCGCTGAAGGAGATGGAAGACGACGGCATTATACTGCTGAAAGGTCGCACGGTGAAAGTGCTCGACCGAAACCGGCTGATCAGAGAATAAACACTATTTCACTACCATTTTGTTACCTACTTCGGGCAATTTTTCGTACTTTTGTGGAGAATACATTTTATTATGAAATTGTATCCTGATCATTATTGGAAAAACCAAAACTTTACACACAAACAATGAATTTACTCGAAAGCATGACCGAGCGGGCAAAGAAGGACAAACAGCGCATTGTCCTGCCGGAAGGTACGGAGACACGGACATTACGTGCTGCTGATCAATTGTTGCGCGATGGTATTGCAGACATCATCCTGCTGGGAAATCCGACCGAGATCCATGCACTGGCAGATCAGTTTAAGCTGGTTAATATTTCTCGTGCGCAGATCACAGATCCAAAGAATCATGTGAAAAAAGAAACCTACAAAAACCTTTTGCTGGAATTGCGTAAAAAAAAGGGAATGACTCCGGAACAGGCAGCACTACTTGTGGAAGACCCTCTTTACCTGGCCTGTCTGATGATCAAAAATGGCGATGCCGACGGTGAAATTGCCGGCGCACAAAACACTACGGGCGATGTATTACGCCCTGCTTTGCAGATCATTAAGACCTTACCCGGTGTTAAAGTAGTCTCGGGGGCCTTCATTATGTATACACAAACGCCACAGTACGGTGAAAACGGCATCCTCCTGTTTGCTGATTGTGCGGTGATGCCCAATCCCACTGCCGAAGAGCTTGCTTCTATTGCTGTTGCCTCGGCACAAACAATGAAGAGCCTGGTGGGTGCAGAACCGAAGGTGGCAATGCTCAGCTTTTCCACAAAAGGAAGTGCAGAACATGAGATGATCGACAAAGTGCGTGAGGCCACCCGTATTGCAAAAGAGACCAGTCCTTCCCTGTTGATCGACGGGGAACTGCAGGCCGATGCCGCACTCGTACCGGCTGTGGGTGCAAGCAAAGCACCGGGAAGTCTTATTGCCGGGAAAGCCAATGTGCTAGTTTTCCCTACGCTTGAGTCAGGGAATATTGGCTACAAGCTGGTGCAGCGATTAGGAAACGCCGAAGCCGTGGGGCCTGTATTGCAAGGTATGGCAGCCCCCGTCAACGATCTGTCGCGCGGCTGTTCGGTAGACGACATCTACAAGATGGTGGTTATCGCTGCCAATCAAGCCATTGGAATGAAACAAGATAATTAACAGTATTATAAGTAAAATGATTATAGATTCAATTGAAAAATACGGGCTTACTATCACTGCCGAGAGTAAAAACAAGCCACTATTCTCAAAAATCGGAGTCGTGGGTGCCGGCAAGGAGGGAAGGACCATCATTCACATGACTGCAACAGCAGGCATGGACGTGGTCTTCCTGGATGAATCACAGGAGCGGATCAATTATGTGATGAACGAATTGGGTAAAGTGATGGATCAGAAAATCAGCAGCTGGGGATTAACCCCCTCGGAAAAGAAGATCATCATGAACCGCATCACTCCAACATTGGCATACGAAGACTTTGAGGGATGTGATCTGGTCATTGAGTGTACCCGGTATTCAGAGAGCGGGCGAAGGAGTACGCCACTACGAAAGAACATCTTCAAAAAATTGGAAGAGGTGCTGGATACCGATTCCATCATTGCCACAAACGGATCCACCGTAATCATCAGTGAGCTGGCTGCAGACCTCGACCACAAAGAACGCTGTGTAAGTCTCTACTTCCCGGTCTCGCACCCTGATGCCCGCATCCTGGAAATTTCAAAGGGGATGTATACATCGGAAGAGGTTTATCAGAAGATGGAGATCTTTGCCAAACTTATCAACTACAAACCACATCGTATCAACGAAAGCAACGGAAATGTAAGCCTGCGTCTTCTGGCAACCATGCTGAACGAAGCCTGTCAGATGCTGCTCGAGAGAGTCAGCTCCATGGAAGATATTGAAGAGACCCTCACCATCATCTACGGGCAACGTTACGGAATTTTCCGCATGGCAGATATCGTCGGCATTGAACGACTGGTTACCCTTATGGAGGCAATGTTCAACGATTTCGGCGAGAAGCATTATAAACCCAATCCGCTACTCTGGAAACTATACAGGTCCAACCAGCTGGGCGTGCGTACAGGAAAAGGGTTTTACGAATACGATGAAAACGGTAATCCTGTCTCAATAAATAAAACGGTGTTTAATTAAGGAGAATAACAACAGCATGAAGATATTGGTTTTAAATTGCGGAAGTTCGTCCATCAAATACAAGCTTTTCGAGATGGAAAGCAAAGAGGTCGTTGCTCAGGGAGGTATTGAAAAAATTGGGATGAAAGGTTCGTTCCTCAAGCTCACATTACCCGACGGGCAAAAGGTGATGCTCGAAGGTGAAATTCTTGAACACCGTGCCGGCATTGAATATATCCTGGGTGTATTGCTCAGCGAGAAATATGGCTGCATCAAATCACTCGACGAGATACAAGCTGTGGGACACCGGGTGGTTCATGGAGGTGAGCGTTTCAACTCAAGCGTGTTGATCACCGACGAGGTGATTGAGATGCTGAACGAGTGCATTGAGCTGGCTCCTTTGCACAATCCACCCAACCTGAAAGGCATTTATGCCATCCAGGAGCTGATGCCCGATACACCGCAGGTAGGAGTCTTTGATACGGCCTTCCATCAGACTATGCCCGATTATGCCTATATGTATGGCATACCCTACTCGTTGTACGAAAAATACGGCATCCGTCGCTATGGGTTCCATGGAACCAGCCACCGATATGTATCCAGGAGAGCTTGCGATTTTCTGGGCGTTCCCTATGAAAAGCAACGCATCATCACGGCACACATCGGCAATGGCGGTTCGGTCACTGCCATTAAAAATGGAAAATCAATTGACACGAGCATGGGAATGACACCTGTAGAAGGCCTCATCATGGGTACCCGTTCGGGCGATGTGGATCCCGGGGTAATTTCCTATATCATGGAAAAAGAACATATGGGTACCAAGGGTATTTCTACTTTACTGAACAAATTCTCCGGTGTACTCGGTATTTCAGGTATTTCATCCGATATGCGGGAAATACAGGCTGCCATTGTCAATGGCAACAATCGGGCCCAACTGGCCATGAACACCTACAACTACCGCATCAAAAAATATGTGGGATCGTATGCCGCTATTTTGGGCGGCGTGGATGTTCTCGTGTTTACGGGTGGCGTGGGAGAGAATCAGGCTGAAACCCGCAGCTATGTGTGTAAAAACATGGAATTTATGGGCATTGAACTGGATGAGGAGCTGAACGATTCAGTACGTGCCAAGGAGGTGGTTATCAGCAAGCCTTCTTCAAAAGTAAAGGTAGTGATCATTCCCACCGATGAGGAACTCACCATTGCCAGAGACACGGTAGAGATACTGCAACATAATAACTGACAGATTACCGGCAAACTGCCAAGTGCCGTCCATGGAGACTAACTCTCTGGGACGGCATTTTTTATTTCTCAGCCTTTGTCCTGAGAAATGTTGTTTACGCATACTGTACTTTATTTTCAGGACGAGACAACAGCCTCAAATCACAGACAGATTTACCGGGGAATATCGTAGTGATAAAAACGGATGGAGAACGGAAAATCCAGCAATTTGTCAATTGAAAAGGGCTGACTCACTAGTGAGCCAGCCCCTATTTTGATTACCTGAATGCAGCTGTTTTTATTCTGCAACCACTTCGAAGGGAATTTCAACAGAAACCTCTTTGTGAAGCTTGGCAATGGCTTTATAGCTGCCTACCTCTTTTACCTGATCTTTAATCAGAATAAGTTTTCTATCCAGTTCAAAACCTTTCTCCTTTAATGCATCGGCAATCTGTATGTTGGTCACCGATCCAAAAATGGTACCCGTGGAGCTTGTTTTTGCACCAATGGTCAGCGACACACCTTCCAGCTTATCGGCAATGGCCTGTGCGTCAGCCTTTATTTGCGCCAGCTTATGAGCACGCTGTTTTTGGTTCTCTGCAAGTACCTTTTTAGCAGATTCACTGGCAATAACGGCTTTTCCCTGGGGAATAAGGAAATTTCGCGCATATCCTTTTTTCACATTCACTACATCATCCTTGTAGCCTAAATTCAGTATATCTTCTTTCAATATTACTTCCATGTCTATTCCTCCTTCTTATTTCATTAAATCGGTCACGTACGGAAGCAAGGCGATATGACGTGCTCTCTTTACTGCTTGCGCTATACGGCGTTGAAACTTCAATGATGTACCTGTAATTCTTCTCGGCAAAATTTTACCCTGTTCGTTCAGGAACTTTTTCAGGAATTCGGGATCCTTATAATCGATGTATTTGATACCGTTCTTTTTGAAGCGGCAATATTTTTTCTTTTTCACATCTACTGACAGGGGCGTCAGGTATCTAATTTCTGATTGTTTGGCCATTACTTAATCCTCCTTTTCATTTGATTCTACTTCTGTTTCAACCACTTCTGCCTTTTGCGGCTTCCTTGATTTCACATTCTCTGCAGCCTGTGCATGAGCTTCCTGTTTCTTGCCGCCTTTGTTGTTTCTCCTCTTCCCGGCATATTCCAATGCAAATTTATCCTGTTTCACGGTTAAGAAACGGATCACACGTTCGTCGCGACGGAAGTTGACTTCCAACTTATCAATCACCGAAGGCTCAGCATTAAATTCGAGGAAAGTGTAAAACCCGGTAGTTTTCTTGTCGATGGGATATGCCAGCTTGCGCAGTCCCCAGTCTTCTTCGTTGACAATTTCAGCCCCTTGCTCTGTGAGGAGGTTCTTGAATTTTTCAACCGCTTCCTTCATCTGAGCATCAGACAAAACGGGAGTCAAAATGAAAACGGTTTCGTAATTATTCATACTAAATTAATTATTAATACATTAAATAAATTAAACACATTTTTTCGAGCGGCAAAGATACAACAAATTATCTAACTATCAAAGTCCTGCCTATATTAACTTTCAATGAAAGATCGTTTTTTTCTTTGGCCGGCTGGTCATCAACTTTTTCGTTGTACATTTGTTTATTAGACATCAACAAGCAGTAGCGTAATGAAGAAAACAACCAACCAGGCGCTGGTAATTTTTGGCGCCTCCGGCGACCTCACATATAGGAAACTGATTCCTGCAGTATTTGATCTCTATATGAATGGTTCGCTCCCGGAAGGATATGCCGTATTGGGAGTAAGCAGAACAGACCTCACAGACAATCAGTTCCGGAAGAAGATGAAAGAGGGCATAAAGCTATTTGCCCATTATAAAAATGCAGTCACAGAGAAGATTCATGATTTTCTTTCCATGCTTCATTACCTGAGCATCGACACAGGTAAGGGAGAAGAATACATACATGTGAAAGAGAAGCTGAACTCGTTGAACAGGAAGCTTAATCTAGGACAAAACTATATTTTTTACCTCTCCACTCCTCCTTCACTTTACACCTCCATACCCAAGTATTTATACGGACAGGGACTTACGCTACAACAAAAGGGATTCAGGAGGATTATCATTGAAAAGCCGTTCGGTCATGATCTGTTATCAGCCATCGAGCTGAATGAGCAACTGCAGGAGTTCTTCAGTGAGGATCAAATATACCGTATAGATCACTACCTGGGTAAGGAAACGGTGCAGAACCTGATGGTGACCCGTTTTGCCAATGGCATATATGAACCGCTCTGGAACCGCAACTTCATTCAGCACGTGGAAATCACCGCGGCTGAGAGCATTGGCGTGGAGGACAGAGGAGGCTACTATGACCATTCGGGCGCGTTGCGTGACATGGTACAGAATCATCTCCTACAGGTACTATCGCTGGTGGCGATGGAACCACCGGCCAAAATAAGCCCGGAGGAAATACGGTACGAAAAGATGAAAGTCTTCCGTTCGTTACGTCCTTTCAGCAAGAACGATCTGAAAAAGAATGTAATTCGCGGTCAGTACACCGACGCCACCGTCCGGGGAAAACAGTACAACGGCTACCGCGATGAAAGGAATGTGGATAAACATTCGCGCACCGAAACGTATGTCGCCATGAAGATCTTCATCGACAACTGGCGCTGGCAGGGTGTTCCCTTTTACATCCGCACCGGCAAACGATTGCCGACAAACGTCACGGAAGTGGTGATTCATTTCAAACCCTCTCCCCAAAGGTTGTTCAAGTCGGCCGATGATTCCGGGAACTCAGACAACCAGCTTATCCTTCGTATTCAGCCCGACGAAGGCATCCTGCTGAAAACAGGGATGAAGGTTCCGGGAAGCGGATATGAGGTAAAGTCGGTGAACATGGACTTCCACTATACAGAACTGAACGATCATTATATTCCCAGTGCCTACGAAAGATTGATTCTCGACTGCATGACCGGCGACAACATGCTTTACATGAGCAGCGAAGCGGCCGAAGAAACCTGGAAGTTTGTACAGCCGGTTCTCAATTATTGGGAAAACGACAAGGAGGCACCGCTTCACGGATATCCATCCGGTTCATGGGGCCCCGATGTAGCCGACGACCTCATTGAAGGGAAAGAAAACACCTGGCGCTATCCCTGCAAAAATCTGGCAGAAGATGGTGTTTACTGTGAATTATAACTACCCAAACAAGCCGATACGTTTCTTGCTACATAATGACCAATATATGGGAAGAGGAAATAAATTGGCCGCCAACTAATACGTTACAGCTACGAAATGGACATACAGATATTCCAGACAACCGACGACCTGAACCGCTCCTTCACGGAGTGGCTGAAAGAAATAACGACAAAAAAGGAGATCATGACCATTGCCCTCTCAGGCGGCTCCACCCCCAAGTCTCTTTTCGATTATTGGGCGAGCCTGCCATCGGGGGAAATAGAATGGGCAAAAATAAAATTTTTCTGGGGCGACGAGCGCTGCGTGCCTCCCACCGATGAGGAAAGCAACTACAACATGACAAAGAAGCATCTTTTCGACTTTGTGCCCATACCACCGGAGCACATCTTTCGCATCCAGGGGGAAAACGACCCCATTGCAGAAGCCAAACGGTATGGAAAAACACTGAGTCACGAACTGGAAAGCATGAACGGCACACCCACTTTCGATATCATGATGCTGGGCATGGGTGATGACGGGCATACCGCTTCAATTTTCCCCCATCAAATAGATTTATGGCATAGCAGCAACAACTGCGTAACTGCAGCCCACCCCGTAAGTGGACAGACAAGGGTAAGCCTATCGGGCAAGGTAATCAACTCCGCCCGGAATGTGGCATTTCTGGTCACCGGCGCAAACAAAGCCGATAAGGTGAAAGAGATTATCGACCGTCCGGAACAGGCTGAAAAAAAATATCCAGCCGCACTGGTACGACCAGATTCGGGAAATCTCGTTTGGTTCCTGGATGAAGAGGCTGCCCAAGAGCTGACAGGAAGGGAGTAATTACCGAACCGGTTTTATCTTGTAATCGCAGGACACCTTTCCCTTTTCCATACTGGAGAGCTTGCTTTTGATCATTCTTTTGCGAAGGGGTGAAATCTTATCCACAAACAGGATTCCGTCGAGGTGATCATATTCATGTTGTATCACACGGGCCATGAACCCTACATAGGTTTCATCACAGGGCTGCAGGTTTTCATCGAGATAAGATATCCGTATTTTGTCTTCACGTGGTACCTTTTCGTGAATGCCCGGGATACTGAGGCAGCCCTCCTCCACCAACAACTCTTCGCCGCTGCGCTCCGTGATGTGTGCATTGATAAACACTTTTTTAAAATCTTTGAACTCCGGGCTCTCTTCGCTGGCCAGAGGCGACAGGTCCACAACAAAAATGCGTACGTCCAGGCCTACCTGAGGTGCAGCAAGGCCAACGCCATCTGCCAGATACATGGTTTCAAACATGTTGTCTACAAGTTCATTCAATTGTGGATATGTTTGCGGCTCAATATCCCGGGCTACCTTGCGCAATACCGGCTGGCCGAAAATATAAATGGGTAAAATCATAATCTCATTCTTTTGCTTTCCATATACCCCTGTAAAATGATGGTGGCGCTTATCTCATCTACCAGTGCCTTGTTCCGACGGTCTTTCTTTTTCAGTCCGCCATCAATCATTGTTTGCTGCGCCATCTTGGATGAAAACCGCTCATCGAAATACTCGACCGGGATATGGGGATAGACTTTCCTCAGCCTGTTCACAAAAGGCTCCACCCGCCTCATGTTCTCCGACGGTTCGTTATTCATCTGTTTGGGCAGGCCCACAACAATACAGGAGACCTCCTCTTTTTGGAGGTATGTTTCTAAAAAATCGAACAATCCGGATGTCTCCACCGTTGCGAGACCATTGGCGATAATTTGCAGCGGATCGCTTACGGCAATCCCTGTACGTTTTTTCCCGTAATCGATAGATAGCAGCCGTGCCATAATTATTTACGGAGTATCGAAAGTTCGTTTGCGTAACTCAAAATCGCGTCCCAGGTATTTCTCCCTGACCACAGGATTGGCTGCCAGCTCTTCAGCAGTACCCTGAAACAAGACCTTTCCCTCAAAAAGCAGATAAGCCCTGTCTGTTATACTCAGCGTTTCATCCACATTATGGTCGGTAATGAGAATGCCGATATTTCTGAACTTCAATTGCGCAACAATGGATTGAATATCCTGTACCGCAATGGGGTCGATACCGGCAAACGGTTCATCGAGCATGATAAACTTCGGGTCGATCGCCAAACAACGGGCAATCTCGGCACGACGTCGTTCCCCCCCCGACAGACGGTCGCCGAGGTTCCTTCTCACTTTCTGAAGGCCAAACTCTTCGATCAGAGTCTCAAGCTTCTCCTTTTGCGCCCGGGACGACATATCGGTAAACTCCAACACCGATTTAATGTTATCCTCCACCGTCATTTTCCGGAATATGGATGCTTCCTGGGCAAGGTACCCAATACCATTCTGAGCTCGTTTGAAAACAGGATAACCCGTGATATTCTGTTTACCGATAAAGATTTCGCCCTCGTTGGGCACTATCAGCCCAACGGTCATGTAGAACGTGGTTGTCTTACCAGCTCCGTTGGGGCCAAGCAATCCCACGATCTCTCCCTGTTTCACATTGATAGAGACATGATTTACCACAGTCCGCTTGCCATATTTCTTTACCAGATTTTCCGTGCGCAACATCAGCGGTTCTTCCTGTTGCACCGTTTCACCCGGAGAAGCAACGAGCACTTCTGCATCAAGGGAGGGCGATCTATCATCTACACGTCTGTCCATGAGTTCGGAAATTTCCACAAAGGTACGAAAAAGTTGGTATTTTACACTGTAGATGTGAGCACAATCGCGGCTTTTTCCATTTCTCCGTCCACGGGCGGGTGCATCTTCGCCACGCTTACCGTGATCGCTGAGAGCTGTGGATAGTTCTCCTCAAGCTTACTGAAAATACGGCCGGCTACATGTTCCAGCAATTGGGATGAAATCTTCATTTCTGTTTTTACCAAATCGAACACATCGGCATAATTAATTGTATTATTCACGTTATCTGTGATGCATGCAGTCGCAATATTGGCTTCCAGCGTCAGGTTCACGATATATTCACTTCCAATTACTGTTTCCTGGGGTAACACGCCATGATATGCATAAAAACGCATGTTGCTGAGTTCGATGGTTGTCTTCATTTGTCTGTTATTCCTCACATTTTATAATAGTCGGGAAAGGCGAAAGCCGGCGGTCCTACCCGACAGAGAGCCCCGTACATTTAACCTGTTCATCCCTCTTTTAGGTTCAAATATAAGAACAAATTTATTACATTTGTTGTTTTATAAGCTAAATCATTGAGGAAATGAAGACAAATGAAATTCCCGATAGGCTTTCGGCCTTAAGACAATTCATGGAAGAAAAGAATCTGGATGCTTTTATCATCCCCAGTACCGACGCCCATATGAGTGAATATCCCCCCAAGCATTGGGAATCCAGAAAATGGATCAGCGGCTTCACAGGCTCAGCCGGCACAGCCGTGGTAACCAGGAAGCAGGCGGGCGTGTGGACCGATTCTCGTTATTTTCTTCAGGCTGCAAACGAATTGGCCAATACGGGGTTTGATTTGTTTAAGATGGGCCAGGCCGACACACCCGACATGGCCGACTGGATCATTGCACAGGTTGGACAGGGAGGCTCAGTAGGGATTGACGGACTGGTGTTTTCCGCCTCCGGGGCAAATGCACTGAAAGACAAACTCACCACAAAGAAGATCAGGCTGGAGACCACCTTCGATCCGTTCTCGGAAATACAGGACGACCGGCCCGGGATTCCCAAAAACAAAGTGTTCATTCTCCCCGACGAAATATCCGGAGAATCGGTGAAGAGCAAAATTGAACGGATCAATGCCGGCTTAAAGGAAGTGGAGGCAGACGGACTCATCCTGGCTACCCTCGATGCCGTAGCCTGGACCTTCAACCTTAGGGGAAACGACGTAGATTATAACCCGGTGGCTGTAGCATATGGATATGTTTCGGAAAAAGAGACGATATTGTTTATTGATCCGGAAAAGCTGACGGATGAGGATATCAGGATTTATGCGGACCAAGGCATTTTGATCCGGGGTTACCAGGATATATTTGACTATGTGGCGCATCTTCCCGAAAACAGCAGTGTGTGCATTACAAGTAATAAGATCAATTACAGACTCTGGCAAACCATCCCTGCTTCATGCCGGATTGCAGACATCCCTTCCCCCGTAGATTTAATGAAGAGCATTAAAAACGAAACGGAACTAAACGGCTTCCGCAACGCAATGGTCAAAGACGGCGTAGCTTTGGTGAAGTTTTACATGTGGCTTGAGAAGGCGGTTCCTGCCGGAGAAGTGAACGAGGTGACTGTGGAAGAGAAATTGCTCGAATTCCGTTCTCAACAGGATCTTTTTGTGGGAGAAAGCTTCGGCACCATTGCCGGTTACGGCCGCAACGGTGCCGTCATTCATTATCATGCTGTTCCCGAAACCTGTCTGAAAGTCAAACCTGAGGGGTTGTTGCTAATCGACTCGGGAGGACAATACAAAGACGGCACCACCGATATTACCCGCACAGTAGCTGTGGGGAAACTCACCAAACAGATGAAAGCCGATTATACTAACGTATTGAAGGGACATATTGCTCTCGCCACTGCAATATTTCCTGAGGGCACACGTGGATCACAGCTCGACATCCTTGCCAGAAAGGCTTTATGGGACAACGGCCTGACCTACTGGCATGGCACAGGACATGGCATCGGGCATTTCCTGAACGTACACGAAGGGCCGCAAAGTATCCGTCTGGAAGAGAACCCCACCCAACTAAAACCGGGAATGGTTACGTCCAACGAGCCGGGCATCTACCGAGCGGGAGAATATGGCATCCGCATCGAAAACCTGATCGTAACACGGGAATATCAACAAACGGAAGAGTTTGGCACGTTCTATAATTTTGAGACCATTACCCTTTGCCCGATCGACACGAAGCCAATTGTGAAGAAGCTCCTGACCAAAAAAGAAACCAAGTGGATCAACAGTTACCACAAAATGGTATTTGACAAGCTCAAAAAGCACCTGGGCAAAGAAGAAAAGGAATGGCTGAAAAATAAAACAAAATCTATTTAATGGCTCTTATCAAATCAGTCAGGGGATTCACCCCTCAATTCGGAGAGAATTGCTATCTGGCAGAGAACGCCACCATTATCGGCGATGTAATTATTGGCAACGACTGTAGTATATGGTATAATGCCGTATTGAGGGGAGATGTAAACTCCATCCGCCTTGGCGACCGTGTAAATGTACAGGATGGTACAGTTATCCACACCCTTTATCAAAAATCGGTTTCAGTCATTGGCGACGATGTTTCCATAGGCCACAACGTGGTGATTCACGGGGCAAAGATTGAGAACGGCGCGCTTATCGGGATGGGCGCCATTGTACTCGATCATGCTGTGGTGGGTGAAGGAGCCATCATTGCAGCCGGTGCGGTGGTATTGAGCGGCACTCAGGTAGAACCGGGCAGCATCTATGCAGGTGTTCCGGCCAAATTTGTGAAGAAAGTCGATCTCTCCCAGTCCAAAGAGATGAACCAAAAGATTGCCAATAACTATCTGATGTATGCCGGATGGTTTAAAGAAGGAGAAGAGGAGGAGGGGAGCAATTCCAGTTCACACGGGTAGTTAATTACTGAGGAGTTATGACCTCGGGCCTGCCATCGGGCAAAAAGGGAGAGCGTTCTATAGTTAAGACGTTCTCCCTTTTGGATTATAGACGTTGCGATTTACGTTAGTCCTTCAACACACCCGAGATATATTCATTGCCAACAGCATCGATCATGACAGCCGGTTGATCAGCTTTCGTGAGAGAGGCACTTTCCATGGGTCTCAGCTCATACGTGTGAACGGGATTGTACTTCATGGTCCAAAGAAACGGGAAGAGAAAGAAAATCCCACCAATGATGGCACCCACATCGGCACTTTCGTTTCTCGACAACATAGTGTACAACGGCTCATACCCCTCTTTTTCAAGACGTACCTCGGTTGTACTTCCTACAATCTTGGTGTCGGAATAGGAGTAAGGGGTCACCCCTTTGTATTCGCCATTCATATACACCTTGGCTCCACTCGGATTTGATTGAATCAATGTGTTACTTGAACAACTGGCAAATAATACTGCTACAGCCACTAACAATGCGGCAGATTTCATGAAGAAAGGATTCTTGGACATATTGATTATTTTTAAGTGAATATGTTCCGCAAAGATAGATTTATTTTCACAATCTCACATAACTTCACTACACTTTTTCTCTTTCATATTTACCTGAAGAATTACAAGAAGCAGGTTCGATTTTTTTTCATTTATTAACTCACAAAACTGTAACTTTTTTCACATTTCCCATCTTACGATAAAACCATATCCGGCCCCGATGCTCACAAGTTTCATTCATCGGGTCGCAAAATTCAATTTGTCATGAGATATCTCTTATTATTAATTTTAATCTTCTCCTTCGTACACACAGAGGCGCAACAACAATCCCGCTTCCGCGTCGGAATTGAATATGGCTCGTATAAGATGGCGGGC
>NZ_DCEN01000026.1:18799-34308 GCF_002316955.1 Proteiniphilum sp. UBA1028 | reverse complement strand
GAACACGTAAAAGGCGAAGGGGAAGTGCGTTATGCCGGGCTGAAGTCGGAGCTCTCCGTATGGGAAAACCGGCTCACGCTGACGTCCGGATTGCGATATTCACGCGTCAATGAGCAGATTTCACCAAGCCGGGGTGCTCCTCTTTACCTCTTTCATTCTTCAGGCCAGGGAATTGAGCTTTTTCGTGTTCGCGGCATGAATGAGTCGATCGGATATGTAGGGGTTCCATTTGAGGCAGATTTCCTGTTATGGGGGAGACTCAGTAATTGGCAGGGGTATGTGAAAGCAGGCATACAGGCAGGAATGAAGATGCATGGAAAAACCACAATCGATTTTGCTTCGAAGGAGATGGAAAAATATGGGGATGAGATAATCGCTGCAGCCGGGAAAGCCCCGTCCAATTTCTTCCTGAATACATATGGCGGACTCGGGGTACGCCTGATTCTCAATAGCGGGGTCCGTTTATCTATCGAAGCCCTGTTTCCTCAAAACGTCCTCACAAAAGACAATTTTTCACTACTTACTTCTGAATCTTACGGTGGTGCCCAACTTTCGGTTTCTCTTCCTCTGAATCTTTTCTCAACGAAATAGATAAATTTTAAAAAAAAATAATCATGAAGTATATTCACCTTTTTATGCTTATGTTCATTCTTGTCGCTGCGGCAGGATGTTCACGCAGTTTCGATTATCGCATCTCTGATTCGGTGTTTATTGAAGATGCGGAAAACCCGGGGCTTCCCATTTACTCGGAAAAGGGATACAATAGCTTTGGCATCTATTGGGACTTAACCCCCTGGAGAACAGGGAGCAACCATGATCCTTCCAAAATAGTGGTAAAAGACGATTCATGTCATATCCATCTCTCCGGTAGTATTGGCGGAGAACGACCTTACACGCTGGTAGTGTCACTTCCCGATTTTATACCGGACAGTTTTACAGAATTACTCTCCCTGAACGGGAAAGACTTCGATCTAAGTGGAACGCAGTGTACTCTTTCCCTGTTTTCACACAGCTCCCGGTGCGATTTGAAAATTCTGGAAGGGGACTTCAAAATTAAACGAGCACAAAACCTATATGTCGATAAAGAACTTCAGGGCGTAGTCCTGTCCGGCATACTCTCGTTCAAGGCAATTGTGGAAGACGAGCCGGCAACATTCTCCAAAGGGCGGTTCGATATGCGGTTCGGCGAAGAAAATTTTTACTACCTGCAGTGACAAAGCGGAGACGGGCTATAATTGGCAAGATGCCGCTGTTGATACGATAAATGGATAAATAAACCAATTCGTACTGCCTGTGAAAATCACCTTTCATGTGCAGTCCCCCTGCGATTGGCAGCAACCATTTTGTAGAGCTGGTCGTTGGGACGGATCTTTTCGTTGACTTTAATGGAAAAATGATCACCCTTGAACGCCTCCGGCACAGTGGCCATATCCACGCGAATATCGTCGGCCGTCACAAAGACAGCCCCGGTGGTAGGGCCTGTTATTAACAATTCATCACCCTGCTTCACCGATTGTGTTTCTATCAGGAACTCAGTCACGCCAAGGTTTCCAAAATGCTTAACCGCTTTACCCACATACACCTTTCGCTTTGTAGCACCTGATCCATAGCGATGCGTCCATTCACCAAGTCGCTGCCCCAGATAATAGCCATTCCAAAATCCACGGTTGAAGACAGTGGAGAGCTTTTCGTTCCACACCTCTATTTTCTCCTGCGTAAACATATCATTACAATAGGCGCCGATCGCCTCTTTGTAGCAGGTGGTAACAATACGCACATACTCTGGTCCCCTTGCGCGTCCCTCTATCTTGAACACCCTCACTCCGGCATCCATCATTTTATTCATAAAATGAATGGTTTTCAAGTCTTTAGGCGACATGATATATTCGTTATCGATCTCAAGCTCAATATCACTTGTCTTATCTTTCACAATATATGCACGGCGACAAATCTGATTACAGGCGCCGCGATTGGCAGAGAGATCTTTTTCGTGGAGACTGAGATAACACTTCCCCGAAACGGCCATACAGAGTGCACCGTGTGCGAACATTTCTATGCGGATTAACTCTCCCGAAGGCCCTTTTATTTGCTGGTCTACGATATCTTTGTAGATTGCAGCGACCTGATCGAGGTTCAATTCCCGTGCCAGCACTACCACGTCGGCATACTGGGCATAAAACCGCAACGACTCCGTATTGGTGATATTCAACTGGGTGGAGAGATGCACCTCCACACCTATGCTGCGCGCGTACATCAACACCGCCACATCGGCTGCTATGATGGCTGACAGGTTTGCCTCCCTTGCCGCATCCACAATCTTGCGCATCAATGTCATGTCATTATTGTAAATGATCGTGTTCACCGTGAGATAACTTTTCAGGTTGTTCTCCCGGCAGATGCGGGCAATGTTATGCAGATCGGCTATTGTGAAGTTATTGGAGGACTTGGCTCGCATATTGAGTCCTTCTATTCCGAAGTAAATTGAATCGGCTCCTCCCTGTATGGCAGCCGTCAGTGACTCATAAGACCCTGCCGGCGCCATTATCTCGTAATCTTGTATCGATTTCATAATCAAGCTCTGATTTTGGATGCAAAAGTACGAAAATTAAAGTAATTGTCCATAAAGTGGTTTCATTGTCCCACGTCATGAAATTCAAAGGCCGGCGAGGAGCACGAAAAAAAAGGTGCAATCAACCCGATCACACCTCTTACTCAAAAAAGTTAGTTATGCTGTCAGTTATCCTGTCGGCAGACAGTCAATCCTTCGCTGCAACCTGCGTAATAAATCCTTCTGCATCCTTAAATGCACCAGACATAACCTCCAGCATTACACCGCCTATTTGTGAGGCAAACATTGCCGGGTTCATGCGCGACACATATGTTTGTCCGTCGGATTTCCTGTACACGGAAATACGGCATGGCATCATGTTGGCATATATGCGCAGATCATCATCACAAAGCAAGCGATATGCATAATCGGGCTTGCACAATTCTACTACCTTAACTGGCAGAACCTCCTTCCCATTCTTTCTCATCGTTTCCTGCAAATCGAGTATCTGTATTACCTTCCACCCGTTTTCCTGAACAACTTCGGAGAGCCGGCTCACCGTTTCGTCGAAACCATACCGACTTTTGCTTTCAAAGAAGATAGAATCCATAACTGTTCTCCTTTACGATTTCTTTAGCAATACTTCTTCAATAGCCTGCTTGAAGGCATCTTTGGGAAGTGCTCCCTGTGCCATCTGCGGTGCTTCGTTCATGGGTACAAAAAGCAGCGACGGAATACTCCGTATACCAAATTCGGCGGCAAGTTGCTGCTCAGCCTCAGTATCCACCTTGTATATATATATCTGACCGTCATACTCATCGGCCAATTCCTCCAGAATGGGGGCGATCATTTTACAGGGTCCACACCAGTCTGCATAAAAATCAATAATTGCGGGTTTGTCGCCCAGGTACACCCATTTATCCGGGGTTTGTTCAAAATTGGCTACTTTCTTCAAAAAGTCTGCTCTCGTTAAATGAATTGTTTTTGTTGTCGTTGTTGTCATATTGTTTTCTGTTTTTATTGTATTTGTTTCTTTTGCTGTTCCCGTACTGGCAGACGCTGTTTTTTGATGCATATTACTGCACGATGCCAAACCTGTAATCAATACAGCAGCCATTAATAACATGTTTTTTGTTGTCATGATTCGTTGCCTTTTTCGCCGTTATGCGTTTTTTCAATTACTTTTTTCGGATTTTTTTTGGGGGAAAACATATCGAAAAAGAGATAGCCGATCAATGCCCCGTAAATTATCATGCGATAAGGATTGGATGTAATGGGACAGGTACCGCTGAGGCAGCCCACGTAGTAGTAATAGAGGTAGCCTCCCAGTGATCCGACTGTTACTCCGGCTATTTTAAGCCAATGTTTTATCAAAAATGTCTTCATATTCTGTCGATACGCTTAACTGTTATTTTTAATAATGCAATGCGTTTAATTCAATTTACGACCGATGTCGGTAATGACATCCGTACCACTGCAATGCATTACACACCGCAATATATTGATGACTCGTCTGTCTTTGAGCGAGTAAAAACTATTTTTTCCACTCCTCCGACAGGAAAGAAGCCCCTTTGCCCTCATATCGGTTAAGTGATGCGACAGTAGTGATTGCTCGCAATCCATGCCTTCCATCAACTCAGATACCGACTTTTCTGCTGTTTGCGAAAGTTGTAAGATTACACACAAGCGGGTCTCATTTGCTAACGCACGCAACAAATATGCAGCCTCTTCAAACTTTGCTTTGTTTATTTTTTTTGTCTCTAACTCTATTTCAGCCTTCTCCATTTTCGTTTTCGATCATTAATCAACGTATGAACATATATTCATCTATTTTTGTTCAAAAGTACAACAGATTTTTCATAGGACAAAATTTTTATCGAATTTTTAGATAATAGGTAAGCTTTGCCTCTATCAAGCGATGGGCCGAACGTGAGAAGTAGGCATTCTGACTACGGCGGCTGGTAAAAATATCCCCTAACCCGAAATAGTAACGTCCTTCAAGATCAAAATCTCCGATTCCGGTTTTCAATTCCATTCCAATCCCTCCGATCAGGCCATAATCCACGCGATTCATTTCACTAAAAGGACCGTATTGTACCCCGACAGGAGCATCGGGGTCGGCACTTTTCCTCGCGGCCACATCATCGGCTAGTGCCTGATTCATAACCGGGTCATCATTCAGCAGTATACTGATTTGCGGGCCTGCATTCACAATAAAGCGAACGTTATTTCCAAAGTAGATGTGCGTCATGAAGGGGATTTCGAGGTAGTTTAACGTCCTGTTGTACAAAAAGTCCTTTTCCGGAGCAAATTCTTCCGACCATCCCCGCTGCGCGTAGTTGATTTCAGCGATCAGCCCCAGATGTTTTTCCGTAACATATTTGGCCGACAGTCCTCCTTGTGCCCCCATCATAAACGATTGAGGAACGGTTGGCACAAAATCGATGCCTGACGACAAAACACCCCCCCCGATGCCTAGATAAAGTTCATGGCGAAAGGATTCTTTCTGTGCATGCACATAAGCCGGGCACATTGTTACGAATATCAGAAACAGGAAAAATGGTTTCATCGGTTAAGGTCGCTTTGCGTAACACTTCCATTTGTATCGTAATGGATTAAAAACAATCCATTGTTGATAAAGCCCCCCCAGTTATTCACTCGTTCAAAGTGAAAAGCAAATTGCAGGGAGTTTATACGTATTTTTTGAATATTATGTTCAAATCGTGATCCGTAGCGGCTTAGGGCTGTCAGGAAGAAAAGGCCTGTATCGTACCCCCACAGTCCATAAGAGGGATACGTCTCCATAAGATTCCGGCCATACCATTTACGAAAATTCTGGACAAAGGAATGTGTACCCGGATTGCTTTGATCAACAAAGAAAGGAGTGTAGATATAGGCCCCAAGCAAATGATAATCGTTGATCAAATCGCCGTAAGTCTGCCATTCGGGATGACCAAACAAACGGGTAACGCAGGAAGAATCCGCTTCTCTCACTTCCTTCAGTTCTGCTATAAGCTGCCTTAGCATATTTGAGTCGCCGGAACAAGGCACAATGACATTCTCTTTTCCCCGGCTTAACACCGGCATAATCGAGCTGTTCAACTCACCTGTTAATGCTACGGTTTCATAGTGTATCTGATTGTCTCGCAGATGACGTTGCAGCTCGGCGATAAACTCTTTTTTGTCATTTTGTCCCCCCGTAACAAAGACAACGTTGGCATTGCGGAACATCTGAACAAAGGCGAACGATGCCTTCGTGTAGGTACCACTGTTTAGCGGGTTAACCTGGAAAATGTTTCCGTTGTTTAACACCTCGCCGTTGCTTTGAGAGAAAGGCACCACGTACTTAATATTATTTGCTTTGGAAAAGTCTGAAATCAATTTGATCTGTGCATCGTTTACGCCACCCACAATGAGGTTCAGGGAACGCATCTCCATGGTCTCAAGCAAGCTTACCAATTTTTGGGTATTGCCCGCCCTGCCAATTTCAAACACATACAACTCCATGTTTGCGCCACTGTCTTTCATCTTTTCCACTGCCAGGAGAAAGCCTTCATAATACTCCTGGAGTCGTAAATGCCCTCTTCCGGTTTCATCGAGAAATGGCAACAGAAGTCCCACTTTTATCACCCCCAGCCTATCCTGGGGAATGTTTTGGATGAGCAACCTGTTTGCCTCATTCTCCATGGAATGAGAGTCCTTTTCGAGCATACTCCTTTTTACCGGGATAATCAACTCCATGTTAGCCTTTAACCCTCCCGCAAGAATTGGATTCTCGCGTTCAATATCGGACACTTCCACCTGATAGTTGCGGGCGATGCTGTACAGTGTTTCTTTACTTTGAACCTTGTGGATGATGTTGACCGTCTGACTTTCGTAGGGTGCTATCACTTCGTACGATTCAAAAAAAGGAACGCGTATGGTTCTACCAACCTGAAAGGTTTCTACAGACAGGCCAGGGTTGGCGAGCATCACATCTTCAGGCTTTAGCGAATAAGTCTTTGATACAGAATAAAGAGTCTCTTTGGGAAGAATGGTGTGGTAACGGTAGTTTTCCTCTTTTACTTCACTGATAATGCGACGTTGCGGAATGGTGAGAACCTGTCCCTCAGTAATCCCTTCGCTGACCCCGGGATTGTAACGGTTCACTTCACTCACGGTAGTATGATACATCTTGGAAATGCTATATACTGTCTCTCCCTTCGACACCGTATGCTTGAAAGTGGTATTCTGATCTACTGATTCATTCTGCCCGGTAGCACCCGCGGAAGCGATGCTCAAGGTCAGGCCCGCATTCTCATTCGTGATGGGTATAAGTAATTCCTGTCCGTTTTTCAACCCAGAATTTGATCCGGGATTATGACGGATTATTTCTGCCACCGACACGGAAAAAATTCGGGAGACTGCATAGAGCCCCTCACCCGGTTTTACGGAGTACTTGTAAAATCGCTCCCCGTTCACAGTCACGGTATCGTAGGTTTGAGCCTGCGACGTCATAGAGCCTATACACAGCAAAATCAGCAAAGCAAATATCCTGACGGACCAAAAAGTGTTCTGCATTTCAATATTTATTATACGTAGGGCGCTTATACAACTTTTAACGCACAAAAATAGGAAAATAAATTGAAATAGTACCGTTCGCCATTACATCTTAGGCATTGTTTGACAGTAATTAAACTATTTAAACACAATTGCAACAACCTCTCCCGACAGGATACATCCATCCTCAAAAAGGCAGAGGTTCTTTGTTTTGAGACAGAAAATCGACCGCACTGTCAACCTCGTTGCCCTGGCTGGCATTTTTGGCATGACTATTCATCCGCGACGGTCTTTCAACATATTTCTGTCCCACAGCATAGTCGTCCAGGTTTTTAAAACGGGCATATTCATTATCGAAGCGCATGCTGGCGATGCCGGTGGGGCCGTTACGATGCTTTGCCACGATTATCTCCGCGATGCCGACAAGCGAGTTGCCCCGCTCATCTTCGGTAATACGATAATATTCGGGACGGTGGATGAAACAAACAATATCGGCATCCTGCTCAATAGCACCCGATTCACGCAGGTCGGCCAGCTGCGGGCGCTTTCCTTCCGTTCCCTGACGGTTCTCCACCCCACGATTCAACTGAGACAAAGCGATGATGGGAATATTCAGCTCCTTTGCCAACCCTTTCAGGGATCGGGAGATCATGCTCACTTCCTGCTCACGGCTGCCAAAACTCATTCCACTGGCATTCATCAACTGAAGGTAGTCGATAATCAATATTCTCACCCCGTGTTCCCGCACCAGGCGACGAGCTTTGGTACGCAGCTCAAACACCGACAAGCTGGGCGTATCATCAATATAAATAGGTGCATTATACAAAAATTTGTGGTTTTTATCCAGGCGTTCCCACTCATCGTCGGAGAGGCGACCGCTCTTGATGCTTTCGCCCTTAATCTGACACACGTTGACGATCAAACGATTCACCAGCTGCACATTGGACATCTCCAACGAAAATATACCCACGGGCTGCTCAAAATCGAGCGCGACATTCTTGGCCATGGAGAGCACGAAAGCCGTTTTACCCATGGCCGGACGGGCAGCAATAATGATCAGGTCGGAGTTCTGCCAGCCCGATGTCATTTTGTCCAGTTCCTTAAATCCTGTGGGCAATCCACTCATACCATCTTTCCGGTTTGCTGCCAGCTGAATATTATTCATCGCCTCCCTGATTACCGGATTGATCTGGATCACATCCTTCTTCACGTTGCGCTGTGAGATTTCAAACAACCGGCCTTCCGTCTCCTGCATCAAATCGTCCACATCGACCGTCTCATCAAAGGCATGCTGCGACACCTCGGAAGAAAAAGAAATCAGCTCTCTTGCCAGGTATTTCTGAGCAATGATGCGCGCGTGATATTCAATATGCGCTGCGGAAGCTACCTTCTCCGATAGTTCGGCCACATAAACGGGGCCACCGGCTGCCTCCAGCTCACCCTGCCGCTTCAGCTCCTCTACCACCGTAAGGACATCCACCGGCTTTTGCTGCATGGCAAGCCCCTGTATTGCACCATAAATGAGCTGGTGCGTAGGATCATAAAAGCTCTCCGGCTTTAATATCTCGCTGACAATGGAATAGGCATCCTTTTCGAGCATCAGGGCACCCAACACTGCCTCCTCCAACTCCCTGGCCTGAGGAGGTAATTTTCCAACATCGGGTGCTACTACTGTTTTTTCAACTACCTTAACCGAGGATTTTCGTTTTTGCTTCTCCATGTATTTCCGAATATAAACAAATAAAGTGTAAAGTTAGGCAAGTTATTCTTTTCAGGAGGAAATTTGGCGGTGCATTCTTTCCCTAAGTTATGAACAAAAATTGTTGAAAACTATTTTTTACGCTCGCAATAAACAGCCTGTCAACCGATCCAGAAATAAACTTATCGATATAAAATTTGTTCTATTTTGAAGAACCGGTCAGAATGTCGTTCTCAACTACAGGATAAAAACCATCGGATTGACAATATACACGGAAAAAGCCAGATCAACTAACTCCTAAATATGAAGTATATGAATGCAGAAGAACTGAAAAAACAAAAAGTCAACCGGCAACATAAAAACAAAAAAGGAGACCGAAGTCTCCCTAAAATTAACTATTATGTTGCTTATGTTGAAAAAATACAAACAGTTAACTTCAGAACAAAAGTACGCCATTTATTTAGGCTTACAAAACGGAACGAGCAAAACAGAAATTGCCAAATCGATAAAGGTCAGTCCATCGACTGTATATAGAGATAGGCCGCAACAAAAACAAAAGCGGAGTCTATTCATGGCGTTTGGCGCACCAGATGGCCCAAGAACGCAAAGAGCGTCTGCCGGGCAATAAATCTACGCCCGAATGGATTAAACAGAAAATAATCCGTCTCATTCGCAAAGACTGGTCGCCCAAACAAATCAGCGGATATCTCGCAAAATATGATCAAATATCTATCTCTCACGAGACTATTTATCAATGGATCAGGCAAGATAAGAAATCGGGAGGAAACCTTTACAAGCACTGCCGCCACAAGCTCAAATACAGAAAAAGACCCGTAGGTTCTGCCACTAACATACCCAACAGAAAAAGTATTCGCCAAAGGCCAAAAGAGGCCGACGGAAGCCGGTTTGGAGATTTTGAAATGGACACCATAATAGGAAACGGAGAAAAGGAAATAATACTGACAATGACAGAAAGAAAAACAAACTTTTTATAATGATGAGAAAAATGCCTATGGGCAAAGACTCCAGGCAGGTTTGCAAGGAAGTCATTGCTATGTTGCTGCCTTACAAGGACAAACTGAAAACCATTACAACAGATAACGGATCCGAGTTTGCAGCACACGAACTAATAACAAAAAAGTTGAAAGTACCAGTATATTTCACTGATCCTTATTCATCGTGCCAAAAAGGAGCTGTTGAAAATGCCAATAAATTAATCCGGCAATACATCCAAAGGGGCAACATTTAAAGATTATTCCGATGAGAAAGTAAAAGAAATACAGCATAAACTAAACAGAAGACCAAGAGAAAAATTAGACTTTAGCAATCCTAAAATAGAGTTTTACAAAAATTATTACTAAATTGCACTTGCTGGTTGACTCTAGGGGTGTTACCAAATACCGCTTTTGCTGCGGAGATGTGAAAAAATTATATTACTTTTGCATCCTGATGAACACTTACCATCGAAATAAGTATGGAGGGTTGAAGTGGACATTGCTTGTCCTTTTCTCGCTGTATATGGCTGGAGTAACTTTCTTTACCCACAGCCATGTGATCGATAATGTAAGAATTGTTCACTCCCACCCTTACAAAAACAAGCCACAGAAGCATGATCATACGGTTGCCGATCTACTAGTCATTGATCAGATTACCCATTTTTCATCGACCACACGTGTTGTTCCCCATTTCACTTTTGAGGAGAAATCGGTTTTTTTAGGATTCATACAACCGAAACCGATCGATATATTTATTGCCAACAGGCTACACGCTTCAATATCACTTCGGGCCCCTCCCTCATCCGCGGCATCACACCACTTTCTCATTCATTGCGCATCGAATAGGCTCTCTGCTTCTCTTTGAAGCAGGACGGGAGTTCGAAAAAGGATCTGCATGTATGGATCATTCTTGAACATGAGGGAAAATCAATCGATATTCTCTCCGAAGAAACATACATCCATCTTTTCAAGGAATCAATCAGCTCTGCAATAGCTCCTCCGGATGCGCCGACAACCATTTATCAATAAATTTCAAAAAGCAAAATGAAAAAAACAATCATGCTGCTGGCGCTGTGTGTCACAGTTGCCAACCATTTATTATATGCAGACGAATCGCGACCCAAAGACACCGACACAAACATATTCGGGCATGTGCTGGATGCACAGACCAAGGAGCATCTTCCTTATGTGACACTTCAACTGAAAGGAACCACCATCGGCACCACCACCGATGCGTCGGGCCACTATTTGTTCAAAAATCTGCCTGTCGGCAAGTTCACCATTGTCGTCCAATATGTGGGGTATCAAACAGTGGAAAAAGAACTCTTTTTGGCAAAAGAGACAACCACCGAATTGGATTTCGAATTAAAACCGATGCCTATCTCGTTAGACGAGGTCGTAGTATCAGCCAACCGGAATGAAACTTCCCGCAAGTTGGCTCCTTCCTTGGTGAGTATATTGGATATGCGGACATTTGAAGCCACCAATTCTTCCGATTTATCGCAAGGATTGAAATTTCAACCCGGTTTAAGGGTTGAGAACAATTGTCAGAACTGCGGCTTTTCACAAGTACGCATCAACGGATTGGAAGGCCCATATTCCCAAATTCTGATCGATTCTCGTCCCGTAATCGGAGCTCTTGGCGGAGTATATGTGCTGGAGCAAATACCGGCAAATATGATTGAACGTGTGGAAGTGATGCGCGGAGGCGGATCAGCCCTGTTCGGCTCTTCCGCCATCGGGGGGGTCATTAATTTGATCACGAAAGAGCCTTTGCGCAATTCGGGAGAATTTATCCACACCCTATCGAGTTATAACGGAACGGGGGCTTTGCAAAACAACACCACGTTCAATGCCTCCATTCTAACGGACAATCGTAAAGCGGGACTGATGGTTTTCGGACAAAACCGGGTGCGCGACGGATTTGACTACGACAAAGACGGATTTACCGAACTCCCTCAACTTCGAAACAGGACTCTGGGCTTTCGCTCGTTTCTGAAAACCGGGACCTATTCTCAATTGGTGCTGGAATATCGCAACATGCACGAATTTCGCCGCGGAGGCGACAATCTCACACGTCCGGCCCATGAAGCCTACATCACCGAGCAATTGGAACACTCCGTGAACGGAGGGGCGCTGAGCTACCGGCAATCGGATGCCACCGGTAAAAACATGCTCAACCTTTATGCCTCGGCACAACATACATTGCGAAACAGCTACTACGGCGGAGGCGATCCGGTAACAAATGAAATTCCCCCGCTCAGCGATACGCCCACAGCCGAAGAAATAGAAAGTGCAAACGCGATTATCGAGAACAATGCCGCCCGCCTGGCTTCGTATGGACACTCCACCGAATTGACCGCGCAAGTGGGCGGACAGTATACACACCGATTCGACCATCTATTATTGGCACCTGCCGAGTTGACCACCGGAGCTGAATACCTCCAGGACAACCTGAACGATGTGAGTGGGTATCGCAAGAAGGGGATAGATCAAAGTACGCGTAACCTAAGCACGTTTTTCCAAAATGAGTGGAAGCAGAAAAAATGGAGTTTTTTACTGGGCGGGCGATTAGACAAGCACAATTTGGTGAAAAATGTAATCTTTAGCCCACGCGCCAACCTACGCTACAACCCGACGGAAGATGTCAACATCCGCGTCTCGTATAGTGAAGGTTTCCGGGCTCCTCAATATTTTGATGAAGACCTCCACGTCGACATTGCGGGAGGAGCACGTTTGGTTAGAAAATTAAGCTCCAACCTAAAAGAAGAACGTTCAAGAAGCGTAAGCAGTTCTATTGACTATTACCACACTATCGGAAGCGTACAGTTGAATTTTCTGCTCGAAGCATTCTATACCCGGCTCAATCACCCATTTGAATCCGTGACGCAAGGCAATGAAATCACGGTCCAGAACTCAACGGACGGCGCACAAGTATATGGCGTAAATTTGGAGGGAAGAGTTGCTTTCAGCAGAAAGTTTCAAATCCAGTCGGGAGCGACGTTCCAACGAAGTTTGTACGACAAGCCCGTCAAATGGTGGGAACCTGAAACAAAAGAAGACAAAGCATTAGACAAAGTGGAAGCAACCCGGAAAATGATGCGAACGCCCAATGCCTACGCCTATTTTGTGGCAACCTGGACTCCCTCTGTTCCATTTCAGACAACCCTTTCCGGCAATTACACCGGCTCGATGCTTGTTCCTCATGATGCGGGAGAGGGGGAACCAGGGAAAGATCGATTTTCGCCCGTCAACATCACCGAAAAATCCGACCCTTTCATGGAAATAAATCTGAAGTTGGCTTACACCGTTGCCATGTATAAAGAGGTAAAAGTGCAACTCAATGGAGGAATTCAAAACATTTTCAATGCGTATCAACGAGATTTTGATACCGGCGCCGGTCGTGCATCGGGTTATATCTACGGACCGACAACTCCCCGGAATTTCTATGCGGGGTTAAAATTCAGCTTCTAAACATTCTTGTCAAGAAGCCATTGGCTCATTCCAAACGGAGAGGTAACTCTCTCAGACGAGTTTGAGATGGCTTTTCAACACATGGATACAGTGCCCATCAGGAGCAGATTTCAGCTCCTGATGACACTGTTTCAACAAAACAGCTGTTGCTTCCGGAACTGTTTTTAAGGGGTCATTGCTTTGTTTTGCTTGGATATTCCGGTCTCCGCTCCCATACTCGTTAATTTACCCAAACAGATGGATCTTTGAAATCATTTTAACGTTTGGTTTACCCAATTTTGTGTACTTTTGCAGATTAAACCACAAAAATCATCAACGTGCTTTTACCAGAAGAGAGACTGCAGATCAAATTACTGATGCAACAGGAGATTATACCGGCTATCGGTTGTACAGAACCCATTGCCGTATCATTATGTACCGCCAAGGCGACCGAGACATTAGGTGGAGAGCCGGAAAAAATTGACGTTTCCCTGAGCGCAAACATCATTAAAAATGCCATGGGCGTGGGCATTCCGGGTACCGGAATGAACGGCCTCCCGATATCGGTTGCACTGGGAGCATTGAGGGGCAAATCTGAAGATGGTCTTGAGGTACTCAAAGATCTTACCCGAAATGAGGTAGAGAGAGGTAAACAATATATTAAAGAAAAAAGGATTCATATTAAGCTGAAAGAGAATATTTCCGATAAACTATATATCGAAGTCCTTTGCAGGCGGAAAGACGATTACGCCAAAACAATCATCAGGGGGAGTCACACTTCTTTCACCCATATTGAGAAAAACGGAAAAATACTTTACGAAAAAAAAGCATACGTTGACGAAGAGTCGAAGAACAAGACCAACAACCTTACTTTCCGGAAAATATACGATTATGCCGTCACATCACCCGTGGAAGAACTGCATTTCATTCTCGATGCTGCAAAAATGAATAAAAAAGCAGCACAAGCCGCAAACCACGGACAATTCGGACACAACGTATCCAAAAATCTGCAAGGAGAAAAGGGAATCCATATCTTCGGAGACAATCTTCACACCAAAATGGTAGCTTCCACGGCGGGAGCCTGTGATGTACGAATGGCGGGAGCCCTGATTCCCGTCATGAGCAACAGTGGCAGTGGCAATCAGGGGATAGCTGCAACGATGCCTGTGCTGACGTATGCCGAACAAATGAAGAGTTCGGAAGAAGAGCTTATCAGGGCACTGATCTTAAGCAATCTGATGATGATCTATATCAAGCAACATATCGGAAGATTGTCCGCATTGTGTGGTTGCGTGGTCGCATCAACCGGCGCCAGTTGCGGTATCACCTATTTGATGGGAGGGAGTTACGCCCAAATAACATTTGCCACCAAAAACATGATTGCCAACATCACAGGAATGATCTGCGACGGCGCCAAGCCAAGCTGCGCCTTGAAAATTGCCAGCGGTGTTTCCACGGCTTCGCTCTCTGCATTAATGGCAATAGAGAACGAAGTCGTTACTTCACAGGAAGGAATTATTGACGACGATGTTGATCAGACAATCCGTAACCTGGCAATCATTGGTACGGAAGGAATGGTTGAGACCGATAAAATCGTATTGGAAATTCTCACACAGAAACAATAAAACCGCTACCACCTGCACGAACCATACAGAACGCGCCTCAAAACATCAAAGGGAATTCAACCTCTTTCATTATTGCACTTTTTTTATTTATTTTGCATGATATTTTAAGTAAAAATGGTCGATAAGGAGAAAATAGAAACAATATACACCTTGTATGCAGACAAATTGTTCTCATATTCTTTGCAATTGGGTTTCCGCAAAGAACAGATCATGGATGCAATCCACGATGTTTTTTGTAAGCTTTGCCTGGATGCGAACGCATTGGAAAACGTAGAGAATATCAAATATTATCTTTACAGATCACTGAGAAACAAGCTGGTTGATCTGTACAGGCAGGAAAAGCAAATTCCCATTCATCAAAGCTTAGATGTAGAAGCCCTTCCTTTCACCATGAGCACAAAGACAGTTGAGGAAAAGTACATCATCCATGAAGAGGAAAAAGCAGTCGTTGCGAAACTGCAAATCATGCTGGCATCTTTATCTTCCCGGCAGCGCGAGATCATCTATCTAAAATACGCGCAAGAGTACAGCTATGAGGAAATCAGCCAGATTATGCAAATCCATCAATCCTCATGCCGGAAACTCCTGCATAAAGCAATGCAGGTTCTCAGAAAAAACTACACACACCCGAAGCAGCCCTAAGCGAACCT
>NZ_DCEN01000026.1:12757-18592 GCF_002316955.1 Proteiniphilum sp. UBA1028 | reverse complement strand
AAAAAACAGGCCGATAAGTTAATTTATGTATTTCTTCCTGAAAAATAGGGAACAGAAATAAAGATTCCCCGTCTATAAACTTCAAACACATCCAAAAGAGCTATGACAGAAAAAAACAATATGTCCCGGAGTTACATACAACTATTGGACGATGCTAAATTCCTGGAGTGGCGTATCGCACCTAACGAGGAACTGAACGCATATTGGGATTCTCTTCAACAACAGGATCCCTCTTTGCAGAAAATGATCGTTCAGGCTGATCTCTATCTGAAAGAATTTATTTCAGACAAAAGATCTTTCAACAATGCCGACAAAGAGTTCTTACTTGAAAGTATTTTTAAAACAATCGAAGATCAGGCCAACAGGAAGCTGACCTGCAACAGAAAAACAATAACCTGGCAGAAATATGTAGCTGCAGCATCGGCCATACTGATTCTGGCCACAAGCATCTTATTTTTCACCAAAGAGAAGAGTTCTGATGCGGATGTCATCACAGGCAGCCAGCTTGACACGGATCAGATTCAACTTGTAAGCGGGGATAAGCTCTTCCAGTTTGAGGAAAACATTGACATCCAGATAAACGAATCGTCTTTCGAGGTCACGACCTCTGCAGGAACCAACGAGCTGTCTCTCGACGCAAACAGCGTGAACAAGCTGACTGTTCCCTACGGGAAGCAATCAAAAATCAGGCTGCCGGATGGCAGTTTGGTCTGGTTGAATGCAGGATCAACACTCGAATTTCCATCAACGTTCGGCAACGCACAAAGGGAGATTAAGCTCACCGGTGAAATATACATAGAAGTAGCTACCGACAGGAAAAAGAGATTTATGGTCCAAACTCCCGATTTCACCGTAGAGGCAACCGGAACAGCATTCAATGTATCCGCATACGAGAAGGCGGAGCTATCGGCAGTACTGGTGGAAGGGAAAATATCTGTTCACACAGAGGGTCACGTTACCGAAATGAAGCCCAACGAGCTGGCAATAATTGATCGAACAGGAAAAATTGAAACAAAAACTGTAAATACAGAGAGCTACACAAGCTGGATAAATGGTTATCTCACTTTTGAGGATACACCCATCACCCGGGTATTGGCCCATATTGAACGTTATTACAATATCGAATTTGATTATCTGGATAATCCCAATTTTCAGGATGTCACATGCACAGGCAAACTATATTTAACCGAAAACCTGGACCACATCATGCGATCGGTCACATTGATGACCAATACAGAATATACCCTGAATGATAAAACAATTATCATCAGCAAAAAAGCACGACAAAAGACTCCACAATAAAGAACTCCCAACAAAATTCAGCAGGATTTAATTTATCAATGAAACAAATTATATTTAAAATGACGTTATGAGTTATTATGCAATCAAAAAAAGGGTACAAAAAACCCGTGTAGGACGAATGAGCAGAAATGCAAAATTCTTGCTGTTGCTTCTGTTTACATCCATCAGCGGTGCGTATGCAAATAGTTATTCTCAAAATAACCTTACGCTTAAAATGAATAATGTGTCTATTCGGCAGGTATTCAACGAAATTGAAAACAAGAGTGACTATTTATTCTTATTTGTCAACGAAATAAAAAGTGAAACAAACAAGAGAATAGATGTTGATGTCTCTTCGCAAAGCATCGAGGAAATATTGAACACCATCACCGCTCATACGAATATTTCTTATGAAATTCTCGGAAAACAGATCATTTTATTCGAAAAAGAAAATTCATCAGACGCAACAGTTCGGACGGAATCAAAGACGGAAGCTCCCGTTCAGGCGGCTCAACCTCCTTTTACCGTAACCGGGAAAGTAACAGACCGTGAAGGTGAGCCGCTCATCGGGGTGAACATCGTTGTCGCCAACTCTTCTGCAGGCACCGTGACCGATGAGAATGGATACTACAGCATTCAGGCTGACAAAGGGCACATCTTACGTTTTTCCTATATCGGATTTTTCACTCAGGAGGTAGTCATAAAGAGCAACACCATCAATATCAAAATGGAAGACAGCTCTATTGCTATGTCAGAATTGATGGTGGTAGCATACGGCACCACGGACAAACGTACATACACCGGCTCTGTGGCCACCGTCAATGCGGAAAGCATTGCCAGAAACAGGTCAAACAATGTTTTATCCAGTCTTCAGGGGCTTGTTCCGGGTATTCAACTGGAAAACAAATCTCAACGAGGAGGACAAAGCACACCGGAAATTGTGATCAGGGGAGCCTCTTCCATCAACGCAAGCATCCAGCCTCTATACATTATTGACGGGGTTCCCAATGATGCGATGAAGCATCTGAACCCCGACGACATCGAGTCCATATCGGTTCTGAAGGATGCTGCAGCGATCTCTCTTTACGGAGCAAGGGCTACAAACGGTGTTATCCTCATCACAACCAAGCAGGGGAAAAGAACGGGCGACAAAGCCATCGTTTCCTATAACGGCCAGTTTGGATTTTCCACCCGCTCCGGCCGTGATTACGAGCAGGTATCGCCGCAGGAATATTATGAACTGACCTGGGAAGCGCTTCGAAACGGAGCAATCGACGACAAGGGACTACTTACGGCAGGAGGCAAGTCATATGCTACTCCCGAGCACTATGCAACGAACGAACTGCTAAATAAGCTGGGCTACAACGCCTTCAGCATAAACAACCCGGTAGGGTTGGACGGCAAACTGATTCCCGACGCACAGCTACTGTGGTGGGAAGATTACAATAAAAGACTGCTGGGCACAGGATCAAGGAACGAGCATTCTTTCAGTATCAATGGTGCATCCGACAGGGTAAATTATTACCTCTCCACCGGTTATCTGAACCAACGGGGAATTGAGCCCGGAAATCCCGGTTTTGACCGGTACACTACCCGGTTAAACTTTACCTATAAAATAAACGACAAGATCTCGGTGGGAGCAAATATCGGTATCAGTTCTTCCAGCTCCCGAACGACAAGCATTGACAACGGATATGCCGACTTCACCACGTATGCACGACTCACACCAGGCCTGTACCCCCTATATAAAAGAGATCCGGCAGGGAATATGGTGTACGACGAGGAGGGCAATCCAATCCTTGATTATGGTAATGGTCCCTCGGATGTGATGAACTCACGACGTCCCGACGTGACCGGGACCGGGGTCAGTTATGGCGTAAACCCACTGGGGACATTAGACCTGAACAAATCCTCCAGCAAAGGGAGTTATACCTTTGCCAACTATTACGTCGACTACGACATACTCGACAACCTGAACTTCAAGGCAAGTCACTCCAGAAACATATCGACCAATAAAACATCGGTCTATCGCAACAGAACAATCGGCTCAGGGACATCCACCAACGGGGCCATGGACGTAATGACATCCGAATCGGTCAACTGGACAACGAACGGTATACTCACCTACAACAGAAACTGGGACAAGAAGCACAACCTGAAGCTGATGGCGGGTGTGGAAATCAACGAGAGGAGCACATCAAGCCTGAATGCATCGGTCAAGAACTTTGCTTTTGAAGGGATGGACGAGCTGGTGAACGGATCGGATATTGTGAGACCAAGCCTCGGGCCGGGTACATCATCGGAACAACGCCTGATTGGCTTTTTCTCAAGGGCAGAATATAATTTTCACAACAAATATTTCCTTCTGGGAAGCATCAGAAGAGACGGTTCTTCCAATTTTCATCCCGACACCCGCTGGGGTAACTTTTGGAGTGTTGGCGCAGGATGGCTTGCATCGGAAGAAGAGTTCCTGAAAAACATCAACTGGGTTTCGCTGTTAAAACTAAGAGGCAGCTACGGTACTTCCGGAAATATTGGCGAGCATGATTACAGAGCCTATTATCAATCTGGCTATTCGTTTCTCGGGCAATCAGGCGTGTACATTGCCAGTATGCCGAACCGCTTCCTGAAATGGGAGGTGAACAAGCAATTAAATCTTGGTATAGATGCAAACTTTGTCAAGAACCGCATTCGTCTCTCTGTAGACCTGTATAACCGGGTAACGGACGATCTGTTTTACAACGTGCCTTTATCTCCCTCGATAGGTTTCAGTCAGGTACTCCGCAATATTGGCTCGTTGAGTAACAAGGGCGTGGAATTGTCACTGACGACCGAAAACATGGCCAGCAGGGATTTCAACTGGACCACTAATTTCAACATTGCCCACAACAAAAATAAAATACGCTCATTGAATCAGGATGAGTTTATTACAGGGTATAGAATCTACAAAGTGGGGCAAAGCACAACCGAATTTTATATTGCAGAATATGCCGGGGTGAACCCCGAAAACGGGAAACCCCGGTGGTACATCGATGAGGTGGATGAAACCACAGGAGAGAAAACCGGAGAACGGATTACTACGGAGAACTTTAATGAAACCAGCTACAAATCGGTCCGCCTGACAGACGGCACCAGCAAGGTCTTCAGAGATCTTGGACGCAAACCGGCAGGTAATTACACACCGAAAGTAACCGGAGGTTTTTTCAACTCGTTCCGCATGAAGAACGTCGATTTTAGCTTCCTCTTCAACTACTCACTTGGATCCAAAATTTTGATGATGGATTATGCTGCGCTGACATCCTCATCCGGAGGAGTGTTTCACAAAGACATGCTGAACAGATGGCAGAAACCGGGTGATGTGACTTCCATACCCAGGCTTACAACATACAAAACAGGGAACTACACCGGGAGCAGATCCTACATTTCTACCTTCTACTCTCGAAAAGGGGATTATCTGAAGTTGAAAAACATAACATTGGGATACACATTGCCAGCCGCCTTGGTCGATGCACTTCGCATCTCCTCGGCCAGGGTCTATATGCAGGCTGACAACATTTTCTACCTCAGCCACGAGCAAGGGTTCGACCCCGAACAAGTCACATGGGGTATGGTCGACACCCTCTACCCGGCATTGGCAACATACTCAGTGGGAGTAAAAGTGGAATTTTAGAATACTTCAAAAAACAAAATAATGAAAAAAAATATAATTACAACAGTCATTCTTTGCGTTGTCACTTTCCTGACCGGATGTGATGACTTTCTGGATGTCGTACCCCGCGATAAAGTATCGTCCGACATTGTTTTCGATAGCGACAAATCTACGGAGATCGTACTCAACGGCATCTATGACCATATGACTTATGCCGCGGAAGGCTATTATGTGTCTGCCCAAAGCCTTGGAATTCACAACTTCATCATTTCTGGAGACTGGATGGGACAGGATATTATCCCCAAAAGCAGCAGCACACAATGGCAGGCCGATGATTACAGCTTCACTTCACGCACCATGGAGAAACCACGCCCTCAGTTTTTCTGGTCCTATTGTTACGGTCATATTAATGTACTGAACGATCTGCTCGCCAAGATCCCTTCCATGCAAGGGAGTACAACTGCCAAAAAGCAAATCGAAGGAGAGGCACGGGGACTAAGGGCATATCATTATTTTCTGCTAACACAATGGTTCCAACAAACATATCTAATTGACCCTCAAGCACCCGGCGTTCCACTTTATCTGGAAAGTGCGATCGACCCCAAACCACGCGCTACCATGGAAGAGAACTACACGGCCATGATAGCGGACCTGCAGTGGACAGTTCAGAACATGAGCGACGAGAGAAGAGGCAATTCAAAATATGTGATGAGCAAAGACGTGGCCAAAGGTTTGCTCGCCCGGATCTACACGGAAGCGGGCCAATACGCCGAAGCAAAAGTACTCGCGGGAGAATTGGCGTCAAAATATCCATTGATGACGGAAGAGGAGTATAAAAAAGGGTTTAGCGATACAGGCGTATCGGAATGCATCTGGGGGCTGCCTACTTCCGCAAAAAATATGAA
>NZ_DCEN01000026.1:0-12505 GCF_002316955.1 Proteiniphilum sp. UBA1028 | reverse complement strand
TGCGCAAGGAGCTTATCACCCTCAATCCGGTCGTCGGAGATGCGGAGAGATATCCCGAACGAAAATATGTCAGTACAAAAATCATGGATCCCGACGATGCCCAGAAACTACCGGATGTATTGCTGATGAGGAGCAGTGAGATGATCCTCCTTCAGGCCGAATGTGCAGTGCGGATGAACCAATCATCCGAAGCCCAGACGATTTTATTCCGGCTTCAAAAACATCGCGACCCGAATGCGACGATCAGCACGGCAACCGGCGAAGAGCTGCTGAACGAAATTCTCACAGAAAGGCGCAAAGAGCTTTACGGAGAGGGATTTGCAATTGGAGACATAAAGCGCATGCGCAAACCATTAATAAGGAAGGGATTGCACACCATAAAGGGGGCCGGTACAACCGGAGAACTTTACCCGGCAGACAGCCACGAATTCTTTTTGCAGATTCCGCAAAGCGAAATACAAACCAACCTCGACATCATTCAAAATCCATAATCATCAATAATAACAAAATGAAACAATTAATTCACACACTGTTCTTTTTACTACTGGTCTCTGTTGCTTATGCACAGGAAAGTACCATCACCATCCGGGGAACCGTAGAGTTTCCTGATGAAAAGTTTCCCATTCTAATATACTACACGGATGGGCCGGAGAGAATCGATATCGATTCTATCCCACTAAAAAATGACAACTCATTCGAAAAGAGCATCACCTTACCGCATCCCGGCATTTACAGGATCGACCTGCAAAAATGGGAGATGCTCTCCTTCTGGGGCGAAGATGAAGATATCACGGTAGATTTCAGAGGTCGCGATACGGCACGGGTGAAAATCAAAAACCCTCCCTACCAGTTTATTGAAAACGCAGGGCCCAGCAATCAATTGATGAACCTCATCAACTACTTCGATTACAGACGATACCAGGGAATGATTCAGGCAGGTCAGGAATACGGACGTGCCATGGGGAGTGACTCCGAAGCATGGAAAGAGTACGCGAAAGATGGTTACACCAGAAATGGGGATAACGCGCTGGCTGATTATATATTCCTGGCTGAAAATTACAGCGACAGAAACAGTGCGGTAGCCCTGCTCTCCTATTTAAGAGATACGCCCGCCAAAGATGCGTTAATAGCCAGGCTGGAAAAAACAAAAAGCGATTATTATCCGTTCGTACAATACAAAAAGGAGGTGAGAGAGAAAGCCGAAAGAATGAGCAAGTTGCAACAGGGAATGAAAGCACCCGGTTTTTCGCTGCCTGCACCCGACGGCATCCAAAAAATAGGGCCGGAGAATTACAAAGGAAAATACCTGTTGATCGACTTCTGGGCATCTTGGTGCGGACCTTGTTTAAAGTCTATCCCTCAGCTAAAGGAGATTTACAGCAAGTATCACGCAAAAGGACTGGAGATTTTGTCTGTTTCCATCGACGACAAAGAGGATGCCTGGAAAAAAGCCATGGCGGCACAACAAATGCCGTGGGGTCAGGTCTGTGCACCCAACTCGGGCAAGGAGATTATGAAAGACTATCAGTTTAACGGAATTCCTCACCTTGTCTTGTTAGATAAAGAGGGAAAGATTGTTGAAAGGTGGCTCTCCACGGAAAAATTGGAAGAGTTGCTAAAAGAGAGGCTCGACCAATAAACAGGTTAGACAGAATCGCAAAAGGATTGGGTGTTCATCACCTGATCCTTTTCGTTTCAAGTAAAATGGACGGGAACAGCGTTATTTAACGCAACAAAGACCTTTATAACCGATATTAACTTAGGTTTTTATGTCCCGATTGTTAACTTTGCACATTCATCAAGAAAGAAAATTGAAATATGGTTAATAAAAGATCAACCGCACTCCTCGGTTTACTGTTTCTTTGTACCTCACTGCTTCTAGCGCAGGATGAAGTAATCTGGAATTTCTCGCTCAAGGATGTAGGAAATGGTGAAATTGAACTGGTGGCAGACGCTAAAATAAAACAGGGATGGTATCTATATGACACAACAATCCCGGATGGTGGACCTACTCCCACACAGATCAGCTTAGACCGGGTGACCGGCGCCGAACCTGTCGGCGAATTTTATGCCGAGACGAAGGCAAAGGTAAAATACGACGGCATCTTTCAAATGACGATCGGCACGTTCCAGGGGAACGCCCGGTTTATACAGCGACTCAGGGTGACAGACAAGACAAATTTCACCCTGCAGGGCGACGTTCGTGCTCAGGCATGCGACGACAGCAGCTGCACGCCTCCTTTACCCCACGACTTTTCCTTTACGGCGGCACAGCTTCCGGCCACGGTGACCGTTGCATCGCCTGCAGCAAACAAGCCTGCCTCATCGGCAGTAAACGAAAAAAGCGAGCCGCTTACGGCGTTGACTCCGGCACAGGCTGCAGACAGCCTGCAGGTGTCATCCCTTTCAGCTCCTACCTCAGACGGGGTCGACAGTGACTGGCTCTGGACACCCGTAATTGAAGAGTTGCAGGATTTCGGAATGAAGGGAAGCACTGCCGGCATGTCCCTGTTTTGGATTTTCCTCTCCGGTTTTATTGGCGGGCTCATTGCACTGATCACTCCCTGCGTATGGCCCATGATCCCCATGACAGTCAGCTTTTTCCTGAAACGAAACAAAACAGAAAAAAAGAAAGCCATCTCCGAAGCATTGGTTTATGGCAGTGCAATCATCGTCATCTATGTGGTGCTGGGGCTTCTGATAACCGGTATCTTCGGCGCGAGCGCACTGAATAACCTAGCCACCAGCGCACTGTTCAACCTGATTTTCTTTGCATTGCTGGTGGTGTTTGCCATTGCCTTCTTCGGTGGATTTGAGATGGTGCTGCCGGCAAAGTGGACCAATAGAATGGACGAGAGAGCCGATAAGACATCCGGCGCACTCAGCATCTTCTTTATGGCTTTCACGCTGGTACTGGTTTCCTTCTCCTGCACCGGCCCGATCATTGGGACGTTGCTGGTAGAAGCAGCCCTCTCGGGCAGCATCCTCGGACCGGCTATCGGCATGCTGGGATTTGCCATTGCACTGGCCATTCCCTTCGTCCTTTTTGCCATCTTCCCCTCGTGGTTATCCACCCTGCCCAAATCGGGCGGATGGCTCAATTCGGTGAAGGTGGTTTTGGGATTTCTCGAGCTGGCACTGGCACTTAAGTTTCTATCGGTGGCCGACCTTGCATACGGATGGGGAATTCTAGACCGGGAAGTGTTCCTGGTGCTGTGGATCGTCATCTTTGCGCTGCTTGGGATCTATCTTCTCGGGAAAATCAAGTTCCCCGGCGACAGCGACGTGCCCCACGTGACCATACCACGCCTTTTTCTGTCCATCATCTCGCTCGCTTTTGCCATATATATGATCCCCGGATTGTGGGGAGCACCCCTTAAGGCAATCAGCGCTTTCTCTCCCCCACTCTACACACAGGACTTCAACCTCTACGACGGTGAGGTGCATGCTCAAACCCTGGATTATGAAACCGGCTTTGCGCTGGCCAAACGGCAAAACAAACCGGTATTGATCGACTTTTCAGGCTATGGTTGCGTCAACTGCCGCAAGATGGAAGCATCGGTATGGACCGATCCCCGGGTGAAAGATATGCTCGACAACGATTATATCCTGATCACACTGATGGTAGATGACAAAACCAAACTCCCTGAGATCATCGAGGTGGACGAGAACGGTAGAACAACCCGCCTGAAAACCATCGGAGACAAATGGAGCTACCTGCAGCGTCATAAATTCGGCGCGAACGCACAACCCTACTATGTCGCGCTCGATCACGACGGGAAGCCATTGAGTCCGTCATACGCCTACGACGAAAATGTAGAGAGATACATCGAATTCCTGCAGACAGGATTGACCAACTTTAAAAAATAATCATCAGTGGAGACGTCATTCGGGCGTCTCCGCTTTTTCAGATATGAACACAAGAGCACAAAAACTGGAAGCGTTTGGGCGATTGCTCGACATCATGGATGAGCTCAGGGAGAAATGTCCCTGGGACAGAGTGCAAACGAACGAGAGTCTCAGGGCAAACACCATCGAAGAGACCTATGAGCTGGCGGAAGCCCTCCTCAACAGCGACAACGAAGAGATAAAAAAGGAACTGGGAGATCTCCTGCTGCATGTGGTATTTTATGCAAAAATTGGAGAAGAAAAACAGGATTTTGATGTCGCCGATGTCTGCAATGCCATTTGCGACAAGTTGATCTTTCGTCATCCGCATGTCTTTGGAGACAAGCATGCCGATTCGGCAGGCATGGTAGAAAAATCATGGGAACAAATCAAGCTGAAAGAAAATGGAGGCAACAAGACTGTGCTCGAAGGAGTACCTTCGGCACTACCTTCTCTGGTGAAGGCTTACAGGATTCAGGACAAAGCCCGCAACTCGGGATTCGACTGGAATAAGCGCCACGATGTGTGGGACAAAGTAAAAGAGGAACTGGGGGAGTTGGAAGCAGAAATTGAAAAGATGGATGCCGATAAAACAGAGGCCGAATTTGGCGACCTGCTTTTCAGCATCATCAATGCAGCCAGGCTCTATAAGGTGAATCCCGACAACGCTCTGGAACGTACCAACAGAAAATTCATCTACCGTTTTAATTATATGGAGAAGCAGGTGAAGGCTCAGGGTCGCTCCCTCAAGGGGATGTCACTCGAAGAAATGGAAGCGATCTGGCAGGAAGCAAAAAAGAGAGATCACTTAGCCTGATTACTTCCCTGTACGCCAACGGGTAAGCACGGTCCTCCGTTTCGGGAAAATGCCGTTCTGCTTGGTCCGTACGTCTTCCACCACATAAAAAATATTGTTGTCGAAATCGTTGAGTGTTCGCTCCAGCGTCTTCATTTCTTTCCGGTCGACAACCGTTTCAATAATATCTACTTCGTTGGTCGATCCGGTTCCATGCGTCATTGTAGCCCCGATATTCAGCTTATTGAGCGACTGCACCAAGTCTCTACCATTTTTTTGTGTATAAATCCGGCAAAGTATAATTCCGTAAGCGATCCTGTTTTCAAGCAAAATACCCACATAGTTGCCCGTTGCATACCCTGCCGCATAAGAGAGGTATGCCACCATATCGTTGGCTCTTGAAAGAATTTGCGAAATAACAACTACCCAGATAAATACTTCAACAAACCCAATCAAAGGGGCTTTGTATTTTTCGCCTTTCGAAACAAATATGATCCGAAGCGTTCCTAACGACACATCGATCACACGGCCAAAAAAGATAATCACAGGCAATAACCAGGGGTAAACGTCTAAAAAATCAAACATAAAAATCGAATATCAGTAATTTGAAATCAGAAATCAGCACTTTGCATCTCGGTGATGCAAGATGATGGATAAACGCGCTTGAAGAGGATTCCGGAAAAGGTCAATCTTCAGCGACAAGGCTCTTCAGATAACCGGTAAAATTCCGGATATCATCCTCCGTGGTGTCCCACGAACAGACGAGACGCTTTTCGTTGCGACTTTCATCCCAATCGTAAAAGAAGTAGCGTTCCCGCAGTTTGTCGGTAATCTCTTTAGGCAGGATAAAAAACAACGCATTCGATTCCACCGGCTGCGTAATCTCAACCCCCTTCACACTGCGTATCTCTTTCCACAACAATTTAGCAGCAGCGTTGGATTTCCGTGCATTCTCCAACCATAAATGTTCGTTTATATACGGAATGAACTGAGCGGAAATAAAACGCATTTTGGAATACAACTGGGTAGTTTGCTTCCGGTAATATTTCATATTGCCGGACAGTTCTTTTCTTAACGGAACAACAGCTTCACCGAACATCAATCCATTTTTTGTCCCACCCAGCGTAAAGATATCCACCCCGCAATCCACTGTGATTTCCTTGAGCGAAACATTGAGATACGCACAGGCATTGGCAATGCGTGTGCCATCCACAAAAAGAAACATATTGTGGGCATGAGCCAGCTCAGCCAGGGCCTTTACTTCGCCCGGTGTGTAACAGGTGCCCAGTTCTGTGGTCTGCGAGATAGCGATCACTTTGGGCTGTGAGTGATGTTCGAAGCCAAAGCCATGCAGGTGAGGACGAACCAGCTCCGGCGTGAGCTTCCCATCGGGAGTGGCAATCTCCTTCAAGGAGGCACCTGTCAATTTTCCCGGCGCACCGCACTCATCCACGGCAATGTGAGCCGTCGATGCACAGAGAACAGCATGGAAAGGATGCAGGCAGGCCTGCAGAGCCACCACATTTGCGCCGGTACCGTTAAACAGGAAGGAAGGCCTCAACTCACCGTCTTCGAGCAATCTGCAGATTGCCTTCTGTGCCTCTTGTGTCCACAAATCATCGCCATAGGCAATGGCATGATCTCTGTTCGCCTCTGCCAATGCCTGCAGGATACGGGGGTGAACCCCTGAATTATTGTCGCTTCCGAAACTCCGCATGGAAAATGATCTTTTGTACTACAAAGATACGAAACTTACCCTAAATTTGCCAGCAGGAACTTTCTGATCTCTTCCGGTTTCACGTTCTTCCGTCGGGCATAATCGTCCAGCTGCTCTTCGGTAATTTCACCGATCGAAAAATATTTGGAGTCCGGATGTGCAAAAAAGAGGCCACTGACCGACGCGTTAGGATACATCACCCCATTTTCGGTGAGTGAGATGCCAATCTCTTCGGTAGCAAGCAGCTTATGCAACAAAAAATTAACCGTCTGATCTGGAATGGAAGGATATCCCACTGCCGGACGAATACCCTGGTATTTCACCGCAAACAACTCGGCAATTGAGAGCTGCTCATCTGCGGCATAACCCCAGTATTCACGGCGCACCTTTTCATGCAGCCATTCTGTAGCTGTTTCCGCCAGTCGGTCGAGCAACGACTTCATCAGCAGGGCGAAATAGTCGTCTCCTTCTTCTTCATACTGTTTCATTTGTGCATCGGCACCGTCACCGGCAGTCACTGCAAAAGCACCGATGTAATCTTTCTTTTCTGACTCCCGGGAGGCGACAAAGTCGCTCAGGCTGAAATATTCATTTTTATCGGATTTCTTTTGTTGCCTCAGGAAAGGAAATGGTGTCCGATCGATAAAGATGGTGTCGTTTTCACTATAAGCTTCGTACAATCCGAAAACCGCTTTCACATAATCCACCTGTTCATCCGCAAAGCGCTGCAACATGGCCTGTGCATCGTAAAACAATTTGGCAGCTTCCTGTGCCTTCTCCTGTTCATCGTCACGGTACGAGGCTTTCCATTTTTCGTAAGCAGCCGTATCGTGCCGCGCAATGCGGGTAATCGTGTGAAATTTGGCAGATAAGTTCCAGGCAGGGAAAAAGAATTTCCAGTCGATATAGGGTATCAGCGTATCAACTCCAATCTTATCCAGCTTCACCCGGCCCATGGTTCGTGGGCGCACCGGCCTGTAACTGTCATCCGCCCGGAAAGCGTATGTACGTGCTTCCCCGAGTGAAACAAGCTCGGTCACCTTCAGCGAGTGGCCTGCACGCAGGAGTGCATATTCTTCCTTTACTTTCTGCAGATAGGCATCCCTGTTATCAACACTCATCAAGTTGGCAACAGCAGCGGGACTCTGTGAGGCATCCTTCACATATACCACAGCACCATGGCCATACCGGTGTTCAATCTTCAAAGCCGTGTGTAGCTTTGAGGTAGTAGCACCACCGATCAGTAGCGGCATGCTAAAGCCCGCCTTTTCCATCTCTTCGGCCACAACCCCCATCTCTTCCAGTGAAGGAGTAATCAAACCGCTCAGCCCCACAATGTCGGGTTTTTCCCGGTGTACCGTGTCGATGATCTTTTCTGGCGGGACCATTACACCCAGATCGACAATTTCATAATTGTTGCATGCCAGCACAATAGAGACGATGTTTTTCCCGATATCATGCACGTCGCCCTTCACGGTAGCAAGCAGGATCTTCCCTGCCTTCTGAGAACCTCCCAGCGATGTCTTTTCTGCCTCTATGGTGGGCTGAAGAATTGCGACCGCCTTCTTCATGGTGCGTGCTGCCTTCACCACCTGGGGGAGGAACATCTTCCCCGATCCGAAGAGATCGCCTACCCTGTTCATACCGTCCATCAGCGGCTTATCAATGATGTCTACGGCACGCGGATAGACCCGCAGCGCTTCCGCCAGGTCTTCTTCCAGATAATCACCAACTCCTTTCACCAGGGCATAACTCAGTCGCTCATCGAGGGTGAACGTACGCCACACCTGCTCTTTGGCCTGTTCGGCTTCGGGGGTTTTCTCGTTTTTCATCTTCTCGGCATAGGCCATCAGTCGTTCTGTGGCATCGTCGCGTCTGTTCAGCACAGCATCTTCCACCAGCTCTTTGGCGTCGGCAGGAATATCTTCGTAAATAACCGACTGGGCCGGGTTTACAATTCCCATATCCATTCCCGCCTGAATAGCATGATAGAGAAAGACGGAGTGCATCATCTCCCGGATGAAATCGTTGCCTCGAAAGGAGAAGGAGAGGTTGCTAACACCACCGCTCACCTTGGCATGCGGCAGATGCCCCTTGATCCAGCGAACTGTTTGAATAAAGTCTACCCCGTAATTTTTGTGCTCATCAATCCCGGTAGCAATAGCAAGCACATTGGGATCGAAGATAATATCTCCGGGATCAAATCCGTGATCAGTCAGCAACCTGTATGCTCTTTCACAGATCGCGATCCTACGCTCGTACGTATCTGCCTGTCCCGTCTCGTCGAAAGCCATCACCACCACGGCAGCGCCATAGGCTTGTGCCAGGCGAGCCTGCTGTAGAAATTCATTTTCCCCATTTTTCAGGGAAATGGAGTTGACAATCGATTTTCCCTGCACACATTTCAGTCCGGCTTCCAGCACTTCCCACTTCGACGAGTCAATCATGATGGGTACCCGCGACACATCGGGATCGGAAGAAAGCAGGTTCAGAAAGCGGGTCATCTCCTGCACACCGTCAAGCAGCCCCTCGTCCATATTGATATCGAGTACCTGTGCACCATCCTCCACCTGCTTGCGGGCAATGCCGAGCGCCTCCTCGTATTTCTTTTCCTGGATTAAGCGCAGAAACCTGCGCGACCCGGCCACGTTGCAACGCTCCCCGATGTTCAGAAAATTAATTTGTGGAGATACCTCCAGCAGTTCCAATCCGGAAAGTTGCATATAAGCAGGAGGGGCCGACTTGCGGTGTGGGGCAGCATGTTCCACCATTCGTGCATATTCGGCAATATGGGCGGGTGTGGTTCCGCAGCATCCGCCAATAATGTTTATCAATCCCTCGTCGATAAACTCTTTGATCTGGGCAGCCATCTTTTCGGGCGTCTCGTCGTATTCCCCCAACTGATTGGGCAATCCGGCGTTAGGATAGGCACTGATGTAGTAAGGCGCAATCCTGCCCAGTTCCTTCACATACGGCTTCAGATCCTTCGCCCCAAATGAGCAGTTCAAGCCTATCGCCAACGGCTTTGCATGATGCACGGAGGCAACAAAGGCGGCCAGGGTCTGTCCCGAGAGCGTGCGTCCTGCTTTGTCGGAAAGCGTCACAGAGAGAATGAGAGGAGTATGCTTTCCGGTTTGAGCGGCTACCTCCTCCGCGGCAAAGATGGCCGCTTTGGCGTTGAGCGTATCGAAAATGGTCTCGATAAGCAACAGATCCACCCCTCCCTCAACCAGTGCCAGCATCTGTTCTTTGTATGCAGCTTTGAAATCATCGAACGTGGCTGCCCGGAACATAGGATCTTCCACCCGTGGGCTCATTGAGGCCGTCTTGTTGGTCGGTCCGACAGATCCGGCAACGAACCGGGGCTTATGGGGTGTGAGTCGCGTAAACTCATTGGCAGCTTCACGGGCGAGCTTCGCTGCGGCCAGATTGATTTCGGCTGCCAGATGGCTCATCCCGTAATCCTGCATCGAAATGCTGGTAGCATTGAATGTATTGGTTTCGATGATGTCGGCTCCTGCCTCAAGATACTCCCGGTGTATCTGTCCGATGACATCCGGACGAGTAAGAGACAGCAAATCGTTATTGCCCTTCAGCAATATCGGGGAGTCTTTGAACCGTTCTCCGCGAAAATCGGCTTCGGTGAGCTTATGGCGCTGTATCATGGTACCCATCGCACCGTCGAGTATCAGGATGCGATCGGATAAAATATCTTCTATCTTCATTTTTTGTTTCTCTCAGTTTATTATTTCGCCCAAATTTAATCAATAAAATTGATTTTCAACAGTGATCAGGCTTGAAGCTCATATCGCCGAATCGTAACCGCAAAATGAGCCTCCTCATCCACACAACGACCCAGGCAACCACAAACCGTACGCCCAAAATCCACCATATGGAGACGCCCAGAGCCACGAACAAAAGGTTGTCCTCCAACACAGAATGTGACACAGCGAGGTGATAGTTCAACAAACTGGCATCGGTTTTGGTCACCTTTCCTTCTTTCATCTGATCCATCATCAGCGCCCCCCCGTAGGCCAGACCTACAATGTAGCCAATGAGCCAAAGGAAGGCTGTGCTTGCCGGTAATCCAAAAAACCGCAGAAGAGGTGCAACCGCCTTGCTCAGCTTAGGGATCAACCGGTATTCTTCGAGGAGGTTGTACAGCAGATTCAGGGTAAATACAATCACCACTATCAACAGAGCGATATGCAGAGAACTTTTCAGCCACAACAGCAGGACATCTGCTACCGAAGTCATGGCAGCAACGTCTGTTTGTGCAAACACGGGCATTCCCATTTCCCGCGGAAGGATAAAGTTCAGCACAATGCCTGTGAAAATACTTGTCACAATGCGCAAAGCGGTCATTGCCCAGAACGAAGTGCCTGTTCTGGCCTGTATGGCACTCTCCACGGGCAGGTTGTGGGATATCTGGCACATGAGCGCCAGAATAGTCAGTTCACGCAAGGTAATGGTCATGGATGCAATGATGGCCAGCGGTGCGTAGAGTGGCAGGAAAATGCTGGTAATAAATACGATTGCCGTACTTCCGGGCAGTCCCATAAATACAAAAAGGGGATCCAAAAAATCTGCCAGGAAAGCCAACACACCGTAATAATCCAGAAATCGCACAAGCAGTGAGATGGGCAGAATAATTTTTAGCAGCCACAGCGTGGTGCGGGCCGATTTTTTAAATGCACGAAGAAGGATGCTGTTCCAAAATTGCATAGTAGACGTTTGGAAATTATAGAAACCTAAAACACTTTATTGTACTGCCACTCCGCTTCGAAAAGCAGGCAGGAAGTTGCTCCCGGACATTCAGAGAAGAAGCAGAGCTACTTTTGAGCGATTACTTTCTAAACATTCGCTCCATATCACGCTTATCTTCTTTCTCTTTCAACGATTGCCGTTTGTCGTACTCTTTCTTTCCTTTGGCAACGGCAATAACCAGTTTTGCCAACCCCTTTTCATTGATGAACAAACGGACCGGGATAATGGTAAATCCGGTTTCGCGGGTCTGCCGCAGAATCTTGGAAAGCTCTTTTTTGTTAAGCAGCAGCTTGCGGTCGCGACGAGCATTGTGATTATTGTAGGTACCATAGAAATACTCGGCAATATGCATATTGCGCACCCACAATTCTCCACGTTCAAATAAACAATAGGTATCTACCAGGCTTGCCTTTCCCAGTCGCAGCGATTTAATCTCGGTTCCGGTAAGTACTATACCCGCAGTATAGGTCTCCAACAGTTCGTAATCGAACGTGGCACGTTTATTTTTTATGTTGATGGGCGTTTGTTGCATTATTTAATTAAAAATGAAAACAATCCCCTGATCACTGCCGGTGCCAGGATGATGAGGGCCGATGCGAGGAGAGTAAAGTTCAGCCTTTTTCCGGCTGACACATTCAAAAAAAAGAGAGCACCCGTCTGCACAACATACAGGGTGTAGAGCACAAGGAGCCAGAGGATAAAGAAATCGGAAAGAAACGGGACAATCATATACAATGCGAACACCACTACCGAAGAATATCCTGTAAACTTCTGAAAACGAGCCAAATTTTTACTCAAGCCAAAACGAGGTGCGGCTTCATTTATTGCGTAAGAGGAAATATAAAACCCTCCATATATTGACACAACATTGATGATGGCACTCTTGAGCGCACCTTGCAGTCCGCCATCACGGGTAAACCACATACCACCTATGAAAGCGGCCAGGGCAATGATTCCGATTACAGGATGAAGAAAACGGCCGACAAAGTCGTTCTGGCTCTTGTCTTCCTTGTCGATCTCTTTCCATGCACTTGGCGAAGCGACTATTAATTGTATGATTGTTACAAAAATATCTCTCCACATTACCTTATTATTTTGGATTGCAAAGGTAATCAATTCATCTTAAATAATGGAATGAGAGAGCGATTAAAAAAAAGCAGCTCTCTTTCAAGGGAGCTGCCATATTGCCGATAAGCCGATTGCCGGTCAATCACCACTAACCGTCATCCGGTACACTTGTGAATCCACTATTTGATCACGTCCTTTCATATAGTACTTGAACGTAATCTTCAACTCTTTGGTGTTCGTCGTACTTGACCCTTCATACCGGGCACGCA
>NZ_DCEN01000073.1:20659-24484 GCF_002316955.1 Proteiniphilum sp. UBA1028 | reverse complement strand
CCGTTGTGACAACTCGAGGGATACGGAGATGATTCCGTCCGATCTTTCCGATTTCAATCTCTACGGGGGAATATATCGCTACCTGAATCTGGTATATACACCGGCACTGGCTCTCCGGTCTGTACGTGTAGATGCTACTGTCGATGCAAACGGAAAAAATGGAGTGCTGGATATTTTTGCCTCTTTCAATCAAAAGAATCCTACTGGCATCCTGAATGTGAAAATATTCTCGCCGCAGAACAAGCTGTTGAAAGATCAGGATATCCGGCTGGAAAATCTCTCCGGTCAGAAATTGTACTCCTTTTCTTTGAATAAACCGGAATTGTGGGCACCGGAACACCCTTCTCTCTACCGGTGTGAAGTGACATTGAACTCAGAGGCAGGGTCCATGAAAGCGGAAGAGACATTTGGCTTCCGTCATTTCGAGTTTGTCAAAAAAGGCCCATTTAAGCTAAACGGAAAACGGCTGTTGTTGCGTGGTACCCACCGTCATGAAGATCACGCGGGAGTGGCGGCTGCCATGACCGAAGAGATGATCGTGGAGGAGATGGAGATGATGAAATCCATGGGAGTCAACTTTATCCGGCTGGGACACTATCAACAGTCGCGCATCGTGCTTGAGCAGTGCGACCGACTGGGCATCCTGGTCTGGGAGGAGATACCCTGGTGCCGCGGGGGACTGGGGGGCGACCGATATAAGGAGCAGGCACGACGCATGCTGACGAACATGATCGCGCAGCATCGGAATCACCCTTCCGTGATCTTGTGGGGATTGGGGAACGAGAACGACTGGCCCAACGATTTTCCTGAATTTGACAAAGAAAAAATCAGGGCCTTTATGAAAGAGCTTCATCTGCTTTCCCATACACTCGACAATTCGCGACTCACTTCCATCCGGCGGTGCGACTTCTGTAAGGATATCGTGGATGTGTACTCTCCCTCTATCTGGGCTGGCTGGTACAGAGGCATCTACACCGATTACAAAAACGTTTCCTACAACGAAATGCAGAAAACAGATCATTTCCTGCATGTGGAATGGGGAGGAGATAACCACGCTCGTCGCCATGCGGAGGACCCTTACAGCAATCTTGATAAAATTGACAGCGGGGGACAAAAAGCAGATGAACGTGCCGGCGACGCATCGCTCTATGGCGGCACGGCCAGAGCTTCGCGCGATGGAGACTGGAGCGAGACCTATATCTGTGATCTGATAGACTGGCACCTGAAGGAACAGGAGACGATGCCCTGGCTTACCGGCGCTGCCTACTGGCCATTCAAGGACTTCTCCACACCGGTACGTCCCGAAAATCCAGTTCCTTATATGAACCAGAAGGGCGTCGTGGAAAGAGATCTGACTCCAAAAGAGGCATTCTACGTATTTCAGTCCTACTGGACCGAAAAGCCGATGATTCGCATTTACGGACATAGCTGGCCGGTACGCTGGGGCAAGCCCGGCGAAGAGAAGACCATAAAGGTTTACTCCAACTGTGAGGAGGCGGAACTCTTCCTCAACGGACGAAGCATGGGCGTCAGAAAGCGTGATAGTCAGAATTTCCCTGCCGCAGGGCTGCGATGGACCACCTCCTTTGAGCCGGGAAGAAACAGCGTGAAGGTTGTCGGGAAAAAAGGGAAAGAAACAGTGATAGACACCATCACGTTCGATTACGAAACACGTCCTTTTGGCGAACCGGCAAAAATCGTTGCCCGGGTGATCGAAGATACCGATGCATATGCCTGGATAGAAGCGGAACTGCACGATCGGAACGATGTGCCTTGTCTCACAGCGGCCGACTACATCCGTTTTGATGCGACCGGCGACGGAGAGCTGGTAACAAATATGGGTACTTCTACTGGTTCGGGTAAGGTACAGGCATATAACGGACGAGCGAAAATCAGGCTGTTAAAGAAAGGGTCGAAGAGCATCGTATCGGTTAAATCGGGAGGATTGGAAACTGTCTTTATTGAAGTAAAATAGTATCTCCGACTCATGATCCAACTTATTGATTGATTTGAATTTGACAATATATCCAAATGAAGAATAAGACATTTAACCTCGTCCTGATCTGTTTTATATGGATCGTTGCCGCACAGGCACAGGATATGGAAAAAAGATGGGACAAGAATATTTCGAGGAGTGAACATCCCCATATTCAATGGTTTAAACATGCCAAATTTGGCATGTTTATCCATTGGGGACTCTACTCTGAACTAGGAGGAGTATGGAAGAATAGGAACTACTATGGTAGCGGCGAATGGATCATGAATGTGGCAAAAGCAAATGTGGATGCCTATGCGGCTGAAGCAGCCCGCATGGACCTGTCGGAATATGATCCGGCAGAATGGGCCATGTTGGCCAAAAAGGCAGGCATTAAATACGTGGTTGTTACGGCAAAGCATCACGAAGGATTTGCCATGTATGATTCAAAGGTGAGTGATTTTACCATCGTGAAATCCACGAAATATGGCAAAGATCCCATGCTGCCATTATCCCAAAAAATGCGCGAGCAGGGAATTCAATTCGGATTTTACTATTCTCAGTTTCTCGATTGGCACGAGCCCAATGGTGGGGGAAACAGGTGGGACTTCGATGAATCGAAGAAAAACTATCAGGAATATTATACTCGCAAGGCTATCCCCCAGTTGAAAGAATTACTTTCAAATTATGGGCCTCTCGGAATTATCTGGTTCGATATGCCGGGTGGCCTTACCTATGAAGAGACCAGGGAATTGGTCGATACGCTTCGTTTGATCCAGCCAAATTGCCTGTTCAGCAGTCGTGTAGGCCAGGGATTGGGTGATTACCGCGACTTTGGCGATTCTGAGGTTCCTGCCCGCCCTATTCGCGGAGCCTGGGAATCGATCTATACACACAACGATTCGTGGGGATATATTGCACACGATATGAATTTCAAGTCTCCCAAAGAGATCATCCGGCTTCTGGCAGAGGTGGCTTCAAAAGGGGGAAATTTGATGTTGAATGTGGGACCTGACGGGAAGGGTGCTATTCCTGCCTATTCTGCCAGGTATCTCCTGGAAGTAGGGAAATGGCTCGATAAATTCGGAGAAGGAATTTACGAAACAACCTATGGAGAGATACCCGCGCAACCATGGGGCGTTACCACAAGCAAGCCGGGAAAGCTGTATCTGCATATTTTTGATCTGCCCGTGAACCATCAGATTCTGGTGCCGGGAATGAACGTCGACATTCAAAATGTGTATCCGTTAGACTCCGGAGAAAAACTTACGTGGAGCAAAAACAACGAAGATCTTTGCGTTACTCTTCCCTACCTGAGCGATTCCCGCAATACTGTGCTTGTTGTGGAGTATGCAGGCACCCTGACCGACAAATATGATCAACTTCCGGTCACCCTGTCGGCGCAATACAAGCTTAACAAGCTTCTGCCACACGATGCAACAACGGAAGGGGCAACAGCCATCAAATCCATCACGCATAGCGATTATTTTGGCAATTGGAAGCATACTACCTGCTTGACAGAATGGAAAAAGCCGGACGACGCTGCCTGTTTTAATCTTCGGTTTACCGATCCCGGCGATTACAAAATTATTCTCTCATACAATTGCGAAGTTGAAAACAGTCGCCAGGAGGGGGTAATTGAATTTAACCAACAAAGCTATTTATTCCAGACAGTCAGAACGGGAGGGAACTATACAAACAAAGAACCCTTGATGTTTTACGACCATCATATTGCAAACATTACCGTTACCGAACCAGGTATTTATCCCCTTAAAATACATTCATACAAAGAAGGAAATGAGTTATTCAAGTTAAAATCAGTCTTGATAGAACCGGTAGAATGAATGAAA